>JAEYYE010000359.1 GCA_023430945.1 Bacteroidota bacterium | reverse complement strand
CGACAAGGACATACTCGAGATCTTCGATCTGGCCGATGAGGTGAAGGTGACCAAGGCCAACATGAAGGAGGCTGTGGGACGCAAACTTGCCGCACGTGTACTGAAGACCTGGGTGGAGGATTTCGTGGACGAGGATACCGGTGAAGTGGTATCGATCGAACGGAACGAAGTGCTGATCGACCGTGAAACGGTGATCGAAGAGCAGCACGTGGAACTGATCGTGGAGAGCGGAGCGAAGACGGTGATCCTGCACAAGCAGAACGTGAACGCCGCTGATTTCGCGCTGATCTACAATACCCTCCAGAAGGATACTTCGAACTCGGAGAAGGAGGCGGTGGAAGTGATCTACCGCCAATTGCGTAACGCGGAACCACCCGATCTGGAGACCGCCCGTGGCGTGATCGATAAACTGTTCTTCAGCGAGCAGCGTTACGATCTGGGCGAAGTGGGCCGCTACCGGATCAACAAGAAGCTAGGACTTCAGAGTGAATTGAACGTTCGCGTTCTCACCAAGGAGGATATCATCTTCATCATAAAGTACCTGATCGAGCTTGTGAACTCGAAGGCGGATGTGGACGATATCGATCACCTGAGCAACCGCCGCGTGCGTACCGTTGGCGAACAGCTGCACAGCCAGTTCGGTGTAGGCCTGGCCCGTATGGCCCGTACGATCCGCGAGCGGATGAACGTGCGCGACAACGAAGTGTTCACGCCTACCGATCTGATCAATGCGAAGACCCTGAGCTCGGTGATCAACTCGTTCTTCGGAACGAACCAGTTGAGCCAGTTCATGGATCAGACGAACCCGCTGAGCGAGATCACCCACAAGCGCCGTATGTCGGCGCTTGGCCCAGGAGGTCTCAGCCGTGAACGTGCAGGTTTCGAGGTGCGTGACGTTCATTACACGCACTACGGCCGCCTTTGCACCATCGAAACACCGGAAGGTCCGAACATCGGATTGATCAGCTCATTGTGCGTCTACAGCAAGATCAACAACCTCGGTTTCATAGAAACGCCGTATCGCCCGGTGAAGAACGGCAAGGTGGATACATCGGCCGACGTGATCTACCTGAGCGCCGAGGAGGAGGACAACAAGATGATCGCGCAGGCGAACGCTGCGGTCAATGAAAAAGGTGAATTCCAAAGCAACCGTGTAAAAGCGCGCTTGATGGGTGACTTCCCCGTGGTGGAGCCCGGAGAACTGAACCTGATGGACGTTGCGCCGAACCAGATCGCTTCGATCGCGGCCAGCCTGATCCCTTTCCTTGAGCACAACGACGCCAACCGTGCGCTCATGGGATCGAACATGATGCGCCAGGCCGTTCCACTGCTCCGGCCGGAATCGCCGATCGTGGGCACAGGCCTGGAGGAACTCGTTGCGCGCGACAGCCGCGTACTGCTCACCGCCGAAGGCGATGGTGTGGTGCGATCGGTGGACAGCAACAAGATCGTGATCGAATACAAGCGCACCGATGATGAGCGGATGGTGAGCTTCGAAGGTGATGAGAAGGAATACAAGCTCACCAAGTTCCTGAAGACGAACCAGAGCACGTGCATGAACCTGCGCCCGATCGTACGCAAAGGCGAGAAGGTCACTGCGGGCCAGGTGCTTTGTGAAGGCTACGGAACACAGGACGGCGAACTCGCGATCGGCCGCAACCTGCAGGTGGCTTTCATGCCATGGAAGGGTTACAACTTCGAGGATGCCATCGTGATCAGCGAGCGCGTGGCCAGTGAGGACATCTTCACATCGATCCACATCGATGAATACATCATGGAGGTGCGTGACACCAAGCGCGGCTTGGAGGAACTCACCGCCGATATCCCGAACGTAAGTGAGGAAGCGACCCGCGACCTGGATGAGCACGGATTGATCCGGATCGGTGCCGAGATCAAGGAAGGCGATATTCTGATCGGAAAGATCACACCGAAGGGCGAGACCGATCCAAGCCCGGAAGAGAAACTTCTCCGCGCGATCTTCGGCGATAAGGCCGGCGATGTGAAGGACGCAAGCTTGAAGGCACCGCCCAGCACAAAAGGTGTGGTGATCGACAAGAAGCTCTTCAGCCGTGCGGTTAAGGACAAGAAGGCGAAGACCAACGAAAAGGCCGTCCTCGAAAGCATCGACAAGGATTACGACAAGGAGCTTGGTACGCTCAAGAACGAGCTGATCGAGAAGATGATGCTGATCGTTGGCGGACATTCGTCCAACGGCGTCTTCAACAAGTACAAGGAAGAGCAGATCAAGAAGGGCGTGAAATTCAGCCCGAAAGTGCTCCAGTCACTCGACTTCATCACTGTGGATCCAACGGAATGGACCACCGACAAGCGGGTGAACGAACTGGTGCGCGAGTTGATCCACAACTACAACATCCGCCACAACGACATCAGCGGTGTTTACAAACGGAAGAAATTCCAAGTGAGCATCGGTGATGAACTGCCTGCAGGCATCATCAAATTGGCGAAAGTCTATGTTGCCGCGAAGCGGAAGCTCACGGTGGGTGATAAGATGGCGGGCCGCCACGGTAACAAGGGTATCGTCGCCAAGATCGTGCGCGATGCCGACATGCCGTTCCTGGAGGACGGAACTCCGGTCGACATCGTGCTGAACCCGCTCGGTGTACCAAGCCGGATGAACCTTGGCCAGATCTATGAGACCGTGCTCGGCTGGGCAGGCAAGAAGCTTGGCCGCAAGTACGCCACACCGATCTTCGACGGCGCGACGCACGAAGAGATCGATGCTCAGACGGACGAGGCAGGTGTTCCGCGTAATGGGAAGACCTATCTCTTCGATGGTGGAACAGGCATGCGCTTCGACCAGCCGGCAACAGTGGGTGTGATCTACATGATCAAACTGGCACACATGGTCGATGACAAGATGCACGCACGTTCGATCGGACCATACAGCCTGATCACGCAGCAACCGCTCGGTGGTAAGGCGCAGTTCGGTGGCCAGCGTTTCGGTGAAATGGAAGTGTGGGCGTTGGAAGCTTTCGGTGCGGCCAACATCCTGCAGGAGATCCTCACCGTGAAGAGCGATGACGTGCTGGGCCGTGCGAAGGCCTACGAGGCGATCGTAAAGGGCGAGCCGCTGCCCACGCCAGGCATCCCTGAATCGTTCAACGTGTTGCTCCACGAACTGCGTGGCCTGGCGCTGAACGTCTCTCTCGAGTGATCGGAGGGTGAGCCACTTTTTGGTGAACGGATAACAAGAGAAAATGAAAAAGGAAGTAAAGCTCAACAGCAACTTCAACAAGATAGTCGTAAGTCTGGCCTCACCTGAACTCATCCTCGAGCGCAGCTTCGGGGAGGTGATCAAGCCCGAAACGATCAACTATCGCACCTACAAGCCGGAACGTGATGGCCTGTTCTGCGAACGGATCTTCGGGCCTGTGAAGGATTTCGAGTGCCACTGCGGTAAGTACAAGCGGATCCGCTACAAGGGGATCGTGTGCGATCGCTGCGGTGTGGAGGTCACCGAGAAAAAGGTGCGCCGCGAACGCATGGGCCACATCCAGCTTGTGGTGCCGGTGGCGCACATCTGGTATTTCCGCAGCCTGCCGAACAAGATCGGTTACCTGCTGGGCCTGCCCACCAAGAAGCTCGATCAGATCATCTATTACGAAAGGTATGTGGTGATCCAAGCAGGCACGGCGGTGAACAAGGAAGGGAACGCGGTGCAATACCTCGATTTCCTTACTGAAGAGGAATACCTCGACATCCTCGAAGCGCTCGGGAAGGACAACCAGTACCTGGATGATTCCGATCCGAACAAGTTCATCGCCAAGATGGGTGCCGATGCGCTGCACGATCTGCTCAAGCGCCTCGATCTCGATGGATTGAGCTACGATCTGCGCCACAAGGCGAACACCGAGACCAGCCAGCAGCGGAAGAACGAAGCACTGAAGCGGCTTAACGTGGTGGAGGCTTTCCGCGAAGCGAACACCCGCCGCGAGAATCGTCCGGAATGGATGATCGTGAAAGTGGTGCCAGTGATACCGCCCGAATTGCGCCCCCTTGTTCCATTGGATGGCGGCCGGTTCGCAACGAGCGATCTGAACGATCTGTACCGCCGTGTCATCATC
>JAEYYE010000201.1 GCA_023430945.1 Bacteroidota bacterium | reverse complement strand
ACATGTTCACATAACCGGCTTTCCTTCCCTGGACCACCAGCGCAAGACCTTTCTTGAATGGACCGATGTGCTTGTATTCCAAGGGCATCAGCATATCACCGAACGGGCTGATCAGGCCGAAAACATCATCCTTGCGGATCCGGCTCACTTCGTTCTCGAAACCTTCGATCCAGTCATAGAGCGGCGGCACAACAATGTTCCCCTTCGTATCGATCACGCCGAAACCTTCATCGGTCTCGATCACCGCAAGACCGTTGCGGAACGTTCCGGCGGAATTGAACTGGAACGGGATCTCCACTTCACCCCGATCGTTCACATAACCATACAGGCTATCGTTCGCCGCGTACGCGAGCTTCTGGGAGAATTCCCCGATATCACTGAATTTCAACGGGATCACCAGTTCGCCACGCCGATCCACCACGCCGGTCCTTCCATCCAGTTCCACCACGCTGGTACCATCGCTCTGCTCCAGGATCTCGTCATACTTTACGGGCACCACCTCCCGGCCCGACCGGTTCACTGTTCCCACCTTTCCTCCCCTGCTTACCACGGCCTGAGCGCCTTTGAAGGATTCCACCCAATCGTAGATCGCGGGTATCCGTTCGATGCCATCCGTATCGATGAAACCCCAAAGCGTATCCTGCCGGAACGGGATCAACTCCAGGCTGGCGGTCTTGTAATCATCGGCAAGTTCGGCCACGTACGGATAATCCGGGAATTCGGTCAAGAACCGGGTAATGGCGTTCACGCTCAGATCGCGTGTATGGATGTCGTAGATATTGCGCCAAGCCTGTTCAACCTTATGATTATCAGGATATTTTTTGATGAACGCGTAATATTCCTCCACCGATCGGTCGGGGGTGCTCAACTGAAAGATCCGATCCTCGGCATCCTCCACATACGGGCTTTCAGGATGATCCTTCAGGAACTGTAGATACGCTTCGATCGTGCCTGCCTTGGTACTTTCGCGGTAGATCGCCTCCTGCAACCTCGAACGCGCTTCGTACACCTCGTGCGAATGCGGGTACTTCGCGATGAACGCTTCGAAAGCGGCCGCCGTGTTCAACTCCCTGGCCTGCTGGAAGGCCAGCTGATCTCGCCGCTGCATGGCCTCTCCTGTTCGCGGGGAATCCTTGTAGAATTGCAGGTATCGGTCATACCCTTCGATCGAATTCAAGGCGACCGCCTTTTCCCAGGCGCGCTCGAACACATGATCCTTCTGCGCTTCGATCGATGCGCCATCAACACCGTACCGCGCCTGGATCTTCTTCCTTCTTTTTTCATCGGCCAAAGTGAAGGCGGCATCCGATCGCATGATGAAGATGTAGGCCGAATCGAGATCATGGAAGGGATTGTTGTCGCGGCCGCTGATCACGCTCATGCCGTACCACGCCACTTCGGGATCGCGTTTCGTGTTCTTCAGGAAAAGCTCGCGGGCAAGGAAATAATTGTGCACCTCCAGCGCTTCGAAGGCCTTCTTCAGATTGGCTGATGCAGGAACAACGATCGTGAACGCCGCGATCATGATCGCAGCCCTAAGAATGGCCTTTCCCATACGCCCGCAAAGTTAGCCGACCTTTGCGCCTTGGCTTCACTGCCGCCTTGTACATGAGCGACCGGATCGAATTGCTGGAGCGGCTGCTCACACGGCGTAATGCGTACATCATCATCGCGGTACTCTTCGTTCTCACCGTGTTCTTCAGTTTCTCGCTGAGGAACATACGGCTGGACCATGATTTCGAAAAGTTCTTCCCGGTGGATGATCCCGAGCTCGATCGGTACAATGCGTTCCGCGAACGGTTCGGCAATGACAATGATCTTCTGCTGATCGCCGCTTCCAACGAACCTTCCATTTTCGAGGAACGGTTCCTGGTGGGAATGGATTCTCTCGCTGCAGCCGTTCAGCAACATCCCGATGTGCTCTCGGCCCTTGCGCCCACGCGCATGCAGGAACAGCGGATCACGCCGGTCGGGTTCTTCCAGGTCCCGTGGATCCGGATCGACCAGCCGGACATGTTCCCGATCGATTCCGCCCGCATCTGGCACGATGGCACCTTGATCGGTTCGTTCATCTCTGAAGATGGAAAAGCCCTGCTGATCCTGGTACAGACACTGCCAGGATTGAGCAAAGTGCGAAGCGACAAGCTGCTCGCCGACGTGGACGCCGCGATCGAAAAGAGCGGGATCACAGGGGTGAAAGTGGCCGGCCGCGTGCACGGACAATATTGGTACATCGAGAAGATGAAGCACGAAATGCTGCTCTTCTTCTCCCTCTCGGTGATCCTGCTTGCGATCTTCCTCGCGATCGGCGCGCGCACCGTGTGGGGCGTGCTGGTGCCGATCGGCGTGGTGGGCCTTACGGTGCTCTGGCAGGTCGCCTTGATCACGTTGATCGGCAAACCGCTCACCATTTTAACGATGCTCCTTCCAACGATCCTTTTCGTTGTGGGCATGAGCGATGTGGTGCACATCATGGAACGTTACATCGGTGCGCTGCGCAACTGTCATCCAAAGAGCCGCGCACTTGCGATCGCGTACTACGAGATCGGGCTGGCCACGTTCCTCACATCGCTCACGACCGCGATCGGTTTCGCCACGCTGGTCACGAGCGGCATCGTACCGATCAAGGAGTTCGGTCTTTACACCGCCGCAGGCGTGGGGCTGGCCTTCATTCTTGCGTTCACGCTCCTGCCCGCAGCGCTGATCCTGGCGCCTGTTCCCCACCAGGCCCTCCTGCCCGAAAGATCCGGCGCCTGGTACCCTTTCCTGTTCGCACTGTTCAAAGGGGTGCTTCATCACCGGGGCAGGATCCCGATCGTGTTCGGGCTGATCACCTTGGTGTGCGGGGTGTTGATGCTGCAATTGAAGGTGGACAATCAGTTGCTCGAGGATTGGGCGGAGGATGATCCGCAGAAACAGGCCTATCACTGGTTCGAGGAACATTTCGGCGGGGCACGGCCTTTTGAGCTGGAGATCACTGTGAAGGACACGTCCGCAACCGTATGGGATGAACAGGTCCTTGCCGATCTGGCGGAATTGCAGGATCATCTGGAAAACGAACATCGAATACGCGCGATCAATTCACCGGTTACCGTATTGCGCTCGGTGAACAAGGCCTTCAATGGTGGCGACCCGGAATTCAACGCGATACCCGATGATCAGGTGGAGATCGATCGTTTGGTGAAGCGGATGAATTCGCTACCGATCGGAAAAATGTTGAGGACCATTGTAACGCCCGATGGAAGGATCGCGCGGATCAGCGGGCGCATGAAGGATGAAGGCGGATACATCCACCGGCAACGCAATGCCGAGCTTGATCGGTTCATACAGGAGAACACCAACACCGATCGGCTCTCGATCGCACAAACAGGCATGGCCTTTCTTATCGATCGGAACAACGAGCGCTTGAGCAGCCAGTTGATCGGCGGGCTTTCCATCGCTTTCCTTCTCATCGCGTTGATCATGGCCGCTGTTTTCCGCAATTGGCGGATGACGGTGATCGCGTTGATCCCGAACGTGATCCCATTGGTGTTCATCGCCGGGATAATGGCGATCGCGGGGATCGATATCAAGGTGAGCACGGCGATCATCTTCACGATCGCGTTCGGCATAGCGGTGGACGATACGATCCATCTGCTGGGGAAGCTCCGGATCGAACTTGCGAAAGGCAAAAGCCTGCATTACGCGATGAAACGATCCTACCTATCCACAGGGAAAGCGTTGATCACAACGAGCCTGATGCTCTTCGCCGGCTTCATTTCGCTTCTCTTCTCCGATCTGGCCAGCGTGTATTACATGGGTCTGCTGGTCACTCTCACGCTGCTCATGGCGTTGATCACGGATCTGGTGCTATTGCCCTTGCTTGTGTTGAAATGGTTACCTTCCACCTTCACTGCACGCAACGAACGATAGATCCACATGGAAACAATGCGTTACGTATGGCCGCTGCTCATGGTGATCGCGCTGATCGCCACGGCCATGATCCTGAAGAACCGCACCGAAAGGAACAAACGGAGCAAAAAAGGCTTGAAGCAGCACCCGCGCCCGAAGCAGGTCAGTTGATCGCCTCGTAGGCACCCTTGAAATCGGGTTCCTCCATGAAGTGCTCCTTGCCTTTCGCTAGGTACTTCCGCGCCTGGTCGCGCATCCCTTTTTCGTTCAGGTGATCCGCATAGCGGATCAAGGCGTTCTTCAAAAGTTTCTGCTGATCGGCCGGCAGGGTTGAGACATCACCGGCGGCTTCGAGACGCTTATCGAATTCCTGCACGCTCAGATCACCTTCCTTGGTCTGGTTCTGCTTGTACTGGGTGATCGCAAGCATCAGCCAGGGACCGGGATTCTCCGGATAATAGCCGGTCATGCTATCCCAGATCTGCTTCGCGCGGCTCATTCCCTTGGGATCCTCCATCTGGTTCTCGCCGGATTCCATTCCGAGCGTGTTCAGGTTGGCCCAGTAATCCTCGTAGTTCGCGAAGAATTCGTTCTCCTTGTCCTTCTTGCGGTACTTCTCGGCGAATTTCAATGCATCGCGCGAGGCCTTCGGATAATCGGCCTGGTACTTTTCCAGTTTCGACATCTCATAGAAGCACATGCTCATATAGAGCCACGGCAGCGGATCCTTCTTGGTCGCATCGTTCAGCGTATAGTTCTCCGCTTTCTGCAGGCATTTGTCATAATTCTCATCCACGTAGAGCACGAGCAGATCATCGTAAACGTGCTTCTGCG
>JAEYYE010000200.1 GCA_023430945.1 Bacteroidota bacterium | reverse complement strand
GGCTTGATCGCCGCACTATCTTTCAGCATGGAACGGCCAGGGTCGCTGCAGATCAAGGAAACGTGCATCTATGTGAAGGACCTGCATCGCTGCCGTGAATTCTATGAAGAACTGATCGGTCTGGATTGTTTTTCATTCTCGGAGAGAAGTCACGCTTTTTTCCGTGTAGGAAGATCGGTGCTTCTCTGTTTTGATCCGATCGCGAGCAAGGAGCAACACCGGTTGCCGCGCCACTTCGCTGAAGGGGAATTGCATTTCGCGTTCGAAGTGGAAAGAGCAGGATACGAGCGGTGGAAGAAATGGATCAGCTCAAGATCGATCGGGATCGAGCATGAACAGGATTGGCCGGGCGGGTTCCGATCGTTCTACTTCCGCGATCCCGATCGCAATTGTGTGGAGATCATTGAAGAAGGCACCTGGGAATTCGATCGGGATGATGAATGAGGACGAATACTTCCTGAATGAAGCGATCCAACTCGCGCGTGAAGGAATGAAGAAAAGGCTTGGCGGACCGTTCGGCTGCGTGATCGTGAAGGAAGGGAAGATCATTGGCCGTGGGAACAACCAGGTGACCAGCAGCAACGATCCCACGGCGCATGCAGAAGTGATCGCGATCCGCGATGCCTGTCGTGCTCTGCAGCATTTCCAGCTCACGGGTTGCATTTTGTACACCAGTTGCGAGCCGTGCCCGATGTGCCTGGGAGCGATCTATTGGGCACGCCCGGATCGGATCGTTCTCGCCGCGACGCGCCAGGACGCGGCAGAGGCGGGCTTCGACGATCGGCTTATCTACGAGGAATTGGTCCTTCCGATCGAACAGAGAAGGATCCCGATCAGTGCCATGATGCGTGAAGAAGCGCGCGCGATCTTCGAGGAATGGAAGCGCGATCCGGGCAAGATCGCCTATTGAGATCTCTAGAGAAATCGATCCTTCTTCAGCCCCATCCAGTCCAGGGCCGATCCGCTCAACAACATCTCCTTCGTTTCATCGCTCCACGGCATGCTCTTGATCAAC
Source organism: Bacteroidota bacterium (assembly GCA_023430945.1). Classification (GTDB taxonomy): domain Bacteria; phylum Bacteroidota; class Bacteroidia; order Flavobacteriales_F; family PHOS-HE28; genus PHOS-HE28. The sequence goes on along the minus strand of JAEYYE010000200.1, from coordinate 4,726 downwards.
GTGCCGGGTTCCAGTTCACCGAGCGGGAACGGATAATCGCTGCCCAGCGCGACTCTTTCAACACCGATCAGATCCACCACGAACTGCAACATCTTCGGATCGTGCACGAGCGAATCGATCCAGAATTTCCCGAGATATTCCCGAGGATTCACGTTGTTGTCCACTGCACAGAGATCTGGCCTCACTTGAAAACCGTGCTCGATCCGCCCGATCGTGGCAGGAAATGATCCGCCGCCGTGTGCGAAAGCGACGCGCAGTTTCGGAAGCCGTTCGAACAGTCCGCTGAAGATCATCGATGTGATCGCAGTTGTCGTCTCGGCCGGCATTCCAACGAGCCACGGCATCCAATACTTATCGAACCGATCGGCGCCCATCATGTCCCAAGGGTGAACGAAAACTACCATGTCCAATTCCTCGCATGCTTTGAAGATGCTGAAGAGACGTGGTTCTCCGAGGTTCGTTCCGTTGATGTGAGAACCGATCTGTACGCCGATCAGACCGATCCGTTTGCATCGCTCCAATTCTGTGATCGCCAACTCGGGATCCTGCATCGGGATCGTTCCAAGACCCGTGAAGCGCTTCGGAAAACGATCCACGATATCGGCGATGTGATCGTTCAGGAACATCGATAGATCAAGTGTATCCTGAGGTTTCGCCCAATAGCTGAACATCACCGGAACGGTGCTCAATACCTGAACATGCACATGATGATGGTCGCATTCCTCGATCCTCACATTCGGATCCCATACGTTGGCGCATACTTCGCGGAAGAATTTGTCATCCTGCATCATTCGGGCACAACCCGGCTTGTGATGATCCAGGTGAATGAAGCCGCGGTAGCCATACTTCGCTCCGAAATCCGGGATATTTTCCGGCAGGATGTGCGTATGGATGTCGATCGAGAACAGATCCATGTTGTCAGTCGTCCATTGTCAGTTGTCCGTGAAATTCAAAAAAGTGAACACAGTTCGCCAGTGATCCTGAGAACTGCCAGCTGTCAACCGACAACTCAATTTCATACGAAGCGCGGATCCACTTCCATCACGTGGCCGCATTTGTTGCAGGTGCGCAGCTCTTCGCTGGAATAGAATTCCCTGAAACGCGGAAGGAAATCCTTCTCGATGTTGTGAAGAACGAAGCGGTATTCGTGCAGCAGGTTGTTGCACTTCTCGCAATACCATTGAAGGCCATCTTCCAATTCCCGATCATCGCGCTTCACTTCGATCACAAGGCCTACGGTATTCGGGCCACGCCTTGGCTGGTGCGGGGTTCGTGATGGCAGCAGGAACATTTCGCCCTGCTTGATCGGGATCGTCACAGCTTTTCCATCTTCCTGCACACCCACTTCGATGTCGCCTTCGATCTGGTAGAAAAGTTCCTCCGTCTCGTTCCAATGATAATCCTTGCGCGCATTGGGTCCGCCAACGATCATCACGATGTAATCACCTGCATCGGCGTAGAGATTCTTGTTGCCAACCGGCGGCTTGAGAAGATGGCGGTTCTCGTTGATCCAGCCTTGCAGATCGAATGGTCTTCTGATGCTCATTGGGTGCGGGTCTGATCGGCTTAAAGGTAGCGATCCGATGGAGCGGAGTGAAAAGAAGAAGGCGGGCCAGGCCCGCCTTCTTCAAGATCGCAATGATCACGGGTTCATTCAATGATCACCCGTGCGGTGGACCGGCCATCATCGGTGATGATCGCGATCGTGTACATGCCCGGTGCGATCGCGCTGTTCAGCGAAAGCGGATGACTTGCCCCGGACACCAGTTGGATCCGATCTGAACTGATCCGGCGGCCTGATGCATCGTACATCTCGATCACGGCATTTCCTGCTTCACCGTTGTAAGTGATGTTGATCACATCGTTTGCGGGATTCGGGAAGATGCTCCAATCGATCGAAGAAGAGTTCCCGATCGAAGTGCAGACCTCCACGATCAACGTAACGAAGTTGGTGCTCATGGAAATGCATTCTCCCGTGGCTGTGATCCCTGCCAATGCTTCACCTGCGATCGCACCTTCCAAGGTTCCATTGAACGAAATACCGTGTACCTGGTAGGTTCCGATCGCGAGATCGGTGATATCGATCGTGTTCCCAACGGAGCTTGCAACGATGATCCCGGTGGTATCCGTGAGGATGTAGGAATAATCCTGCGCGCCTCCGCCAGTGTTCAAGAATGCGATCGATCCCACTGGATCATTCACGCAGATGACAGCTTCATCCTCGCCAAGATCGGTGCTTACGCTGCCGCCCAGGCAGAAGTTCACCGCTACCGATCCCGTGAGGCAGATGTTGAAGTCGCCCGTCTGGCCATCCTCCAGATCGGAATAGATCATGATGATGTGATCGGTATCCGGGGTGGTGGAGACCACGATCGGTGCAGCAGGTGAGATCTCACATGCGATCGGTCCATCACCTGTGCAATCCGTGAAGACCGCGATTCCCCAATTATTCATCGTAACACCCGTAAGGTCTATCGTTACTTCGGTGTTCGCGCCCGAATTGAAGACGTAATAAACATCGGCGTAACCCACCGTGGATGGATCGCAGGCTGGTGAAATGGTTCCTGCGGTGGAGAAGATGTTCGATCCGGCCACTTCGTTGCCAGCGCAATCACCGGTGGCGTAGATGTTCAAGCCTTGTGCATTCGTACACAGGTCATTGGCGGGCGTACAATCCTCAACTTCGTAGGCAGCGCCCGCAAGGTCGAGGCTTGCGCAGATCGTGCCGCCACCCTGCTGCAATATGGCGTTCACTTCGGCCGCCGTTGTGGAACCGATCACGATGTCGCTCAGGTTCAACGTGGCCGGATCGAACACGAGTGAATGGATCGTGTATGAACCAACTGTGCCGATCTCGAATACAGGAGTGATGCTCACTTCGAGGATCACCATTTCTGGGCCTTGCGTGAGGACGAAGACCTGTTGATACCCGGTGGGGATCACCGCATCGTCGTTCAGGATCGCTTCCATGCCAGCGATGCCGTCGACCAGACAAACCGTTCCGATCACAGGTGTAAGCGTGCCTGCGAACGCATCACAGGGCTCGCAAACGATCACTTCGATCGTAGCGCCGGTCGCATCGATGCTGCCGCAGATCTCTCCACCACCTTGTTGCAACAATGCATAGATCTCGGCGATGGTGGTGGTACCGGCAACGAACAGGCTTGTATCCAGCGTGGTCTCATCGAACACCAGCGTGTGTACGGTGTACGTACCAGGATCGTTCACGGTGAAACTGGGGGTGGCGTCGCTGCTCTGGAGTACCGCATCATCGCCGATCGAAAGCAGGTAGATGGTCGAGAAGCCTTCAGGAACAACGGCATCACCGTTAGGGATCGGGCTCAACGTAGCGGATCCATCGACCAGGCATGTCGGGCCGGCCACCGGCCCGAAGGTTCCGGCGAAAGCTTCACAATCACCACCGCCGGCGCCCATCACACAGATATCGAAAGTGGTGGTGAGCGAAAGACCCGCCCACCAATCGTTCACGCGTATGTAATATGTCTCGCCGATCGTGAGGCCCGTTGCCTGGAGTGTTTCCGCGGCACCGGTGCCCGTGTTCTCTGCGCAGGCGATCGTTTCCGTTGCGCCGCAAATACCGCTGCGCAGATCCACCGTTGGATCCATGCCAGGGCTGGGGGTTACCATGATATCGTGCGACTCGGCGGTGGCCACGAACTGGAACCATACGTCGTCGCTTGAATCACCCGTCCAGCCATTGCAGGTGATCGGCGGAAGGGAAACCCCTGCATTGGCGCCATCCACATCCCCGGTAACGGTTACACAGGTCTCGTTGGGGACCAAGGTGATCGCACCGGCGCATTCGTCGTTCGCTGGTGGAGTGGCACTGCAAGGCGTGGCCGTGAAGTTCAACGTGTAATCCCCAGTCGCACCCGGAAGCGATTCGACCATGTAGAAATAGGTGCCAGCAGGAAGTTGGAAGTACGGAATGGTGAAGTTGTTGTCGCCACAGGAGGTCTGTTCGATCCCCGTATCAGGATGGCGTGCGAAATTGCCGAAGCCGTTCATGGTGCACCCGGTGTACAGCGTGCGGTGCGCCGTGGTGAACGCCGGATCGGTGCCGCAGTAGGAGATGATCAGGTCGGAACATTCCGTAAGCGTGAACGCTTCCCAGACATGTGGTACGCCGATATTGATCGCATCCGTTGCACCTTCATTGTTGCCTGTGACCGTTACGGTGGCGCCCGGTGCCACGACAACTGTATCGGCCTGCCAGCAGTTATCGTTCGGTGGTTGTGCGGCGATCGTTCCCGATATCAGGATCGAGAGTATACCTGGTAATAATTGCTTCATGATCCCTGGTCGTCTTTGTTATGGTTGTAGGGGTACAAAGTTCACTTCATAATAAGCCGATCCGCCCGCATGCCCGTAGTATTTTATCCACATGGGAACCAAGCAATGCCCGCCGATCCTGCGATCGTTCTGATGTCCAGTGCTTTTATCCGCGGTCATACAGCGGATCCAATGCACTCGGCCATTCCAGTTCAAAGATGCTTTGATCGCAGCAGATACTTTTGGACCGATGGATATCCAACTTACCGGAAGGAATGCGCTCGTTTGTGGAAGCACGCAGGGCATCGGGCTCGCCACCGCGACATTGTTCGCACAGCTTGGCGCGAACGTGATACTTCTCGCCAGGGATGAGGAAAAGCTCGATCGAACGCTTCAGGAACTCGCCACTCGTGGAGCGCAGAAGCATTCATAC
>JAEYYE010000084.1 GCA_023430945.1 Bacteroidota bacterium | reverse complement strand
GTTGAATGCGCTGGATATTAGCCAGTTGTCAACAAGCGGGGCAACCTTCTTGATCCACTGCCGTCTATAAGGCAGCTCCGGTGGGATCCGCACGAGCATCGGCCGGAACATTAATTGCTGCAACGATCGAAGTTACCTTATATTGGCGCCCGACGTAACTTAGGGAAATTTTGAACAAACGCGTGAACATCAAGACCCTCGCACTACTGCTGATCGCAGCGGCCACGATGCGTGCAAGCGCGCAGGATACCGGCCGGCATTATTTCCAGGCCGGGCAAGTGTTCGAGCTGAGTGAATTGAAGGCGGCCACCCAGGCGGTGATCGACCTCGATCCCATGGCGAACGTTTTCTCCTCGGACGATCTGCGTGTGATCCAAGTGAACAGCGCGCAGCTTTCCGAAGCGGAGATCCGAAGCGCGATCACCGGCACCGGCCTCACCCTGCTGCCCGGCACACCCGATCTTACAGCACTTTATGGCCCGGCACCCACAGTGCCGATGTACATCGATACCGGTGATCCCCAGGCCGACCATGCCCGCTACGTGCAGGATGTGGAGGAATGGAACCTGAACAATCCCGATAACCAACAGCCGCAACCGCTCCCCTATGTGGATGAACAGTAACCGATCCATATTCCGATCGATCTACCGGCTGGCCCTTGTGCTGGCCTTGTTCGCTTTGGGCGCAACGAGCGAGGTGGCAGCACAGCAACCGGCTGATTGCGGGAACTGCGCATGCACGATGCCAGGCATGCAAGGCACTGCGATCAATCTTACCACATCAGCTACTGCTGGCGCTTGTCCTGGAAGTGTTACGATCGCGTCATTTAACGTCGGTCGTTTTGGTAGATTCTATACTGTGGCAGGTCGGCGTTACACGTTGTCACTCTGCGGCGAGACCGAAAATACCATGATCTATGTCACAACGAACACCACGATCCCGGGTGTTATTGCTTGTGATGATGATGGTTGTGGTGTTACGAACGGTCCTTCGCAAGTTTCATTCATCGCCACCACAACTGGAACTCACCGATTGTATGTTTTGAATGGTGATTGTCCGGTAATGTATCCGGACAATACGATCATGTCTGTGACGATCACTTGTAATTTGAATGTACTCCCAGCGAACAATGAACCTTGTACTGCGCAGGCGCTGCCGATGAACAGCACATCGTGCAACTACGCTTCCGGTTCGAACGTGGGTGCCACGAACGCCGCTGCGATCAACCCTGGGATCGGTGCGCCACCCAGTTGTGCCGGTTCACTCTACCAGGGTGCGGACGTTTGGTACACCACCACGGTACCTGCTTCGGGCCTGATCGGGATACAAACTTCTGAAGGAAGTATCTGCGCAGGTGCGATCCAGTTGTATACCGCACCCACCTGCGGTGGCACTTTCACGCAACTTCCGGGTGGCTGTACTTCCGTTGGCCTTACCGGTCCCACCTCTGAACCGGGTCTTGTTTTCGACGCTGCAGCGGCAGGTTTGGCCACCGGGACCACGGTGTACATCCGCTATTGGGAGCGTAACGGCAACGAGAACGGATCGTTCGACATCTGTGCGTATGAAGCGATACGTCCACCGAACGACAACCCATGCGGCTCGATCGCGATGCCGTTGGGTACGGCCTGTGCGCCGGTGACGTATTCCACGGAGAACGCTTCACCGCTCACCGCGAACATCACGGCTCCCTTCGGCACGTGTGCCGGCACGCCACCGGGGAACGATCTCTGGTTCAGCTTCCAGGTACCGGCCGTAGTGCCACCCACCGGCATCACGGTGAATTCGATCGCCGGCACGCTCAACAACATGAGCATGGCCTGGTACAGGCTCACCGCGGGCACCGCTTGCGGCACGGGTACCATGACGCAGATCGGTTGCAACCAGAACCAGACGGCTGCGAACCTGATGCCCCGGATCAACAGCACATCCGGCATCACGCTTAATCCGGGTGAAACGATCTACGTGCGCATCTGGAGCGAACAACCCTGGGTGGGCACCTTCCAGATCTGCGCCTTCATCAACCAGACGCCGCCGAACGATAATCCATGCGGCGCATATCCGCTGGCGTTGAACTATGGCTGCGTGCTCACCGGCGCCACCAACGAAGCGGCTACACAAACACCTACCAGCGGATCCTGGAACGTGAACAACCCGACATGTGGTGGTGCGCCCACCACCGACGTTTGGTACACGGTAACTGTTCCACCAAATGGTGTGGTGCAATTCGATACGCAGGCCGGATCAATGACCAACGCGGCCATGGCGGTGTACAGTTCAACCGGTTCATGCGGCGCCAACAACCTTAACCTTACCCAGGTGGCGTGTGCCACGGCGGGCAGCCAGCAAGGTTCCACCGGCATGCCTTACCTGAACGTTACCGGCCAGACACCAGGCAGCACACTTTACGTGCGGGTTTGGCGTGAAGCCGGTACCGAAGGCACTTTCAACATTTGCGCACGCCGCACCGATCCGCCTCCGGGGGATTGCTTCTATACCTTGAACATGGCCGATTCCGGTGGCGATGGATGGGGCGGAAGCTTTGTGACGGTGTGCGTAGGCGGAGCCTGCTCCAACTACACCGTGAACGGATCGGCAGCATCGGTGAACATCGGTGCCAACATCGGCCAACCGATCAACATTACCTACACTGCGGCGGGTGGTTTCCAGAACCAGAATTCCTACGTGCTCACGCAGTATGGAAGCCCGGTCTTCGTCGCCAGTTCGCCGCCCACACAAGGACAGGTATATGCGGCAACGGTCACCTGCGATCCGCCGCCTGCACCACCATCGGATTGCATTGGTGCCACCACACTTTGCAGCGTTGTGCCGCAGGTGAACCAATTCCCACAGAACACCGGTGGCGTGGCCGATCTCAACCCGGCGAACCGTGGCTGCATGTCGGCCAACGAGCGCCAGGGTCTTTGGTACACGTTCTCGGTCTCCGTGGCCGGAACGCTTGGCTTCACGGTAACGCCCACGGCAGGTGCCGACTATGACCTGGCCGTATGGGGTCCCTATCCGGCAGGATCGAACCTCGGTAACATCTGCCCTCCGGCACAGCCGCCAAGCCGATGCACCTGGGCCTGCTGCGCCGGGCCTACCGGCCTTGCGGTGAACGCCGCCCTGCCAACATCCGAAGGCGCCGGTGGTAACGGTTTCGTTCGCCATTACAACGCGCTCGTAGGTGAAGTGTACCTGCTCTACATCGACAACTATTCGATGAACGGGGTAACCTTCAACATGAGCTGGACCGGTACGGCCGAAGTGGGCTGCATCATACTGCCGGTGGAACTGCTCGATCTGCAGGCCACGCCTGAAGGCAACAATGTGGCCGTGGAATGGACCACGGCTTCGGAGAACGATCTCTCCCACTTCAACGTGGAGCGCTCAGCGGACGGCGTGCATTTCGAGGACATCGGCCAGGTGGAAGCGATCGGCGATGCGGCCAACGCGAACTACCGGTTCATCGATGATGCTCCGCTGCAAGGCCTCTCCTACTACCGCCTGATGCAGGTGGGCAAAAATGGTGAAGCTTCCAACTCACGAACCGTTATGGTGATGATGACGGCCGGTGGTGAAATGGAAGTACACCCGAACCCGGCTGATGACCTGTTGTACCTGAGCCTCGTGCTGGCCAGGGAGAAGAACATGAAGTGGCAGATCCTGGATATGAGCGGGCGGTTGATCGCAGAGGATCTTTTCGCCGGCGTGAATGGCAGGAACACTGAAACGATACCGGTGGCTGCACTTGAGAAGGGCAGCTATGTGCTGAAGGTGACCGATGAACATGGCGGAACGGTAGGGAACTCACGTTTCGTGAAGCGCTGATCAGATGGATCGGCACTTCACAAAAATTGACAGATCGGCGTAAATTCGTAGTTCGTTCAAAAGAAGGCGGCCATGGTAAAACGATATTCATTCCTACTCCTGCTGCTTTGCGGAAGCCTTGCTTCCATGGCGCAGCAACGCGTGGTGCATTACATACAGGCCGAAGCGCCCATCGATATCATCGGCCAGCGGCAGATGACCGAGGCAGTGCTTGATGTGGATCCCAATGCGGAGCTCTTCTTCCATTTCGACGATCTGAGCATCGTGCAGATCAATGCCAGCCCGATCGTTCCGATCGGCGAGATCAAGAGCTCGATCGCTACTTACGGCATCGCACTGCGTGAAGCAACTCCCGTGATCACACCACAGCCACAAGTGAACACCACTCCCGAGGGGCGGCCGCTGTATGTGCTCACCGGGAATGAAGCGGCCGATCGGGCTGCCTACCAACAGGCCGTTGAGACCTGGAATGCGAACAATCCGAACGATCGGATCGAACTGCCAGCGACCGTTGAATAATAAAAAGTGGAAACCATGATGACACGTTTACTCCGTCCGCTTTTTGTCCTCGCGATCTTGTTTGGCGCTGGCTCGATCATGGCACAACAGCCGATCGATTGCAACAACTGCGCATGCAATATTCCCAGCATGTTGGGTGCGAACATGACTTGGGATCATGATAACAATGCTGGAACTGCGAACGTCTCATGGGGATCTGCGGTTAATACTCAACCAACCTGCGACCCGAATTTCCCTGTGATCTTCAGTCAGGATGTGAACAAATTCTCAAGATTTTACGGGGTTCCCGGACGTCGATACACATTTACGTTGTGTGGAAACACGGGGAATACGATGATCTATATAACAACTAATACTACAATACCGGGCGTGCTCGCATGTGATGATAATGGGTGTGGCACTCCGAATGGACCATCGTCACAATCTTTCGTTCCTTCGACCGCTGCCTTATATCGTTTGTATGTATTCAATGCGACCTGTGGTGCAACTTATAATACAGGCACAATGATGGATATTATGGTGACTTGCACAGTCATCAACCCACCGCCGAACGATAATCCATGCGGGGCCACGCCGATCCCTTTGAATGGTACCGCGTGCAATTATGCCGCCGGCGATAACATGGCGGCGACCAGCTCCGGTTCGCCAGCACCGGTGGGGATCGGCAACATTCCCATCCCGCAATGCACCGGTGCCGGTTACCAGGGTGCCGATCTTTGGTATTCAGTACAGGTACCAGCTTCAGGTTTGATCGGGATCCAGACCCAGGAGTCGATCATCTGCGCTGGCGCGTTCGAACTTTACACCAGTGGAAGCTGCTCCAATGGGCCAGGCTTCGTTCCACTGCCAGGATCCTGTACGATCGTAGGACAGACCGGCCCGAATTCACAACCGGCCGGCGTGTTCGATGTTTCAAGCTTGCCCGTAGGATCTACGGTCTACATCCGCTATTGGGAACGTAACGGTAACGAGAACGGTGCGTTCGAGATCTGTGCATGGGAAGCCCAGCGCCCGCCGAACGATGAACCGTGCGATGCGATCCCGATGCCTTTGAACACCACCTGTGTTCCCACACAATACACCTTCGAGAACGGCTCGGCATCCATTGTACCGAACCCCACCTGTGGCAATGTAGGTAACGTGAACGATGTGTGGTTCACCTTCACGGTACCCAACCCCCTGCCCGGCAACTGGACGGGCATCACCACCAGCGCTTCACCGAACGCACCGCTCGATCTGGCCATGGCGTGGTACAGGCCAACGCCGCCAACGCCATGCGATCCGGCCAACTTCGCGCA
>JAEYYE010000076.1 GCA_023430945.1 Bacteroidota bacterium | reverse complement strand
CACCTTCAGCGTGCGCGCCCTTCACAAGTGCTTTCCTTCTCTCCTCGGTGAGCATCGGCACGTGTATGATCACGCTTTCGCCATTGTTGCTCGGGTTGAAACCGAGGTTCGCACCGATGATCGCCTTTTCGATCGGGTCGATCATCTTCTTCTCCCAAGGCTTCACGAACAGGGTGCGCGCATCGCCGCTGTTGATCGCCGAGACCTGTGAAAGCGGCACCATCTGGCCGTAATAGTCGACACGGACCATATCCAGCATCGCCGGATTCGCCGCACCTGCGCGGATCTTCGTCAATTCATTCTCAAGATGGTCCACTGCTTTGCGCATGTGGTCCTCGCAAGTCTTCAGGGTGCTGTCTACGTCGGCCATGGCAGAATGCTAAGAGGGCGCAAAAATAGCCAACGCACCGCTGTCAGCGTTCGGCCGCTGGTGGATCAGAATTCCACCAGCGTGCCCACGGTCTCGCCTTCCACCAGTTTAACCAGATTACCCGGCTTGTTCATGTCGAACACGATGATCGGCAATTTGTTCTCGTTGCAAAGGGTGAAGGCGGTCAGATCCATCACGTTCAAGCCCTTCTCATAGACCTCATTGAAGGAGATCCGATCATACTTGATGGCGCTCTTGTCCTTCTCTGGATCGGCGGTGTAAATACCGTCCACGCGGGTGCCTTTCAGGATCACGTTCGCTTCGATCTCGATCGCGCGCAAACTTGCTGCCGTATCCGTGGTGAAATACGGATTTCCAGTACCGGCCCCGAAGATCACGATCCGGCCTTTCTCCAGGTGGCGGATCGCGCGGCGGCGGATGAACGGCTCGGCGATCTGCTCCATCTTGATCGCGCTGAGCAACCGCGTCTTGTAGCCTTTGTCCTCCAGCGCGCTTTGCAGCGCCAGGCTGTTGATCATGGTGGCAAGCATGCCCATGTGATCTCCCTGCACCCGATCGATGCCGTTGCCGTTGGAGCGCATGCCGCGATAGATATTTCCACCACCGATCACCACCGCCACCTCCACGCCCATCTTCGCGATCGCGATGATCTCGGTGGCATAATGGTCCAGCCGATCCTCGTCGATCCCGTAGGCCTTGTCGCCCATCAGGCTTTCGCCGGAAAGTTTGAGGAGGATGCGTCTGTACTTGAGGGGAGAGCTTTGATCCATCGGAGCGGCCGTTGCGCAAAGAAACGAAGGATCGCGGCTTTGCCGGTGGGAACTCCCTATCGATCTTCACAAGGATGATCCGATCGACTGATCTGCTCATATTCCGATCATCTGATCGAGTGCACCATCACATACTGATACCGCCGATCCAGCTGCCTCGCATCGATCGTATCTAACATCGCTTGGGTGATGCGGATCGGGTAAAGGCCGATATTGACCGGATCGAGCATCATCTTAGCCCACTGCTCTTCGGTGAACCGCTCGGGGCGTTGTGACATGATCACTTGCATGGTAAGCTCATTGGGTGCCTCGCGCTCCGGCCTCGATCGCTCCTGTGCAACAGCGGCCATGGGCAGGAGGAACATGATGAAAAGCAACTGGCGCATGGCTATTCCTGTTGAATGATCAAACGGGTGGTGGCGCTTTGCCCGCCCCAGCTCAAGCGGCAGTGGTACATGCCCGGCGCCTGCCCGGTGAGATCCAGTTGATGCACCGTGGTCCATTGGGCAAGCCGCCGTCGGTGGATGATGCGCCCGCCGGCGTCCAGCACCTCAAGCCGGCCCTCCACGGTATGCGCCGTATAGTTGAGCGTGAAGCGCCCATTGCTGGGGTTAGGGCTCACCCTCACCCCCTCCCGCAGTACTGCGGGACCCTCTAGGGGAGCAACAGCGGTATTAATGCCCAAACTATCGCAGATGCTGCCATCCATTGGGCCCAGATAATAGTTGGGGTGGTTGGGAAGCGAATTGGTGTTGTATGTTGGAAGCGTAATGGCGTGCTGTTGAATATCGCAAGTCAAACCTGGTAGATCAGGATCGTTAATGACATGAAGTCTGTCCGTACCATTGCCGGTACCGATATAGATCTTTCCGTCGGGTGCCAATTGAGCGATATCAAATAAATTTGCGAAGGGTGGACCAGGAGAATAGAACCCATCCCAATGCGCGATATGTAACATGGATGCTTCTATATCTACAGCCTCCGTATCGTATTGGTACACATCTTCAACTGAGGATACATAGAGATAACGGCTGTTCGGAGAGAATGCCACCCCACCCATCTGATCATAATCATCGATCAGGATATGCACTGGATCGGAGAACAGCCCTGTGCAGCGATCGAAGTTGAAGATCTCAAGGTCATCAATGTAACCCCAGTAATATGCGAACTTGGTGCCATCTGGTGAAAAACATACTTGCCCATGATCTGGAGGTCGATTGATACCAATGGCTTGTGTTCCATCCATGCTTATGCCTTGGGGTGTTACTAAAAAGCGATAAAATAAATTTGAATTGGCTTTATGGCAAAAGACCCACCAGTCCCTGCCATTTGCATGCCTTACCGCCGTTATCCTTCCCTCATTCAAATTGTCATCCAGAAGAGATTGATTCTTGGTTACCACACCTCCTAGACCATCATCTAGATCCATGTCAATGGTGGTCACATACAGGTGCTCGGCGACGACTGTGATCTGGTTATCTATCGTTCCATGAAAAAGATAATACAAATTTGAGCTCTCAGGCTTTGGCAAGATCAAGCTGGCTTGGGAAATGTATAGGCCCTCAGGGAACATCGAAGTATAGTTACTTGGGTTCAGTCCAGTTCCATTCAACAATGTATCGCCACCGGCATTGGCTATGAAAGCCCCATTGGTGCTGAACAATAGATTCCCGCTCGGATCCGCAATATTGGCCGTGGTCCGTTTAAATCCGATAGCTCGGTATTGATAGTAAATGTTCGCAGTTCCTGTGATGAAATCGATGTTCGTTCCACCCCAAGGTATCCCTGCATCATTATCGAACCCCATCAACCAAAGGTTGTTGACACCTTGTTGTGCTGAGATAGGCCCCGAACTTAACAAAATGAAAGTAAGAAGTGCATGGATGCCCAGGAGAGCATCCATGCACTGCTTCCCATGATCTAACGCCTTATCGAACAATGGTAAGCTTGCCGTTTCCGATGATCTCTGTTGAAGCGATCACGCGGTAGTGATAAAGCGCAGGCGCCAGCAAGCCTGTGCTGAATTGGAATCGGGCCACCTCCTTCGGAATTCGATATCGGATCACCTCATTGCCAATAGCATCGAATAGAACGAGATCGCCCTGTTCTACCAGCGGTTCTGACAGGACCAGTGTAGCTTCATCCCTTGCCGGATTCGGGACAATGCTGAGGCTGGCCATGGGTTCTGTCAAACTCTTCACGATGATCCCATGTGGCAGGCAAAGGAGTGCATCGTCGAAATAGTAGCTGTCATCCACCAGTGAATACAGCGAACGTGTTTTATAGACCGCGTTTCCGCCGATCATGGGGCATTGGTTGGCGATGGAGAAGCTATTCATGGAGAAGTGAAAGTAGGAAATTCACACCAAACAAGAACGGCCTCCCGATCGGGAGGCCGTTCAACGCTTTTAAAGTCTGTGGATCAGATCGTCAGCGAGTGACGCTTGAAATCCGTGGCGGTAAGTTCCTTGTCCACGCTCTTCAAGTATTGCTCCACGGTCATCTTGTTGTCCTTGATGAACTCCTGGGCGAGCAGTGTGCTTTCCTTGAAGAACTTGTTCAGGCGGCCATGCGCGATCTTCTCGGCCATTTCAGCTGGCTTGCCTTCCTGGATCGCCAGTTCCTTTCCGATCTCGATCTCCTTGTCGATGGTGCTTTGTGGAACGCTCTCCTTGTTCAAGGCGATCGGCGCCATGGCGGCGATCTGCATGGCCACGTCCTTGGCGGCGGTCTCGTGACCAGGCTTGTTCAGGCCAACGATGCTGGCCACCTTGTTGCCGGGGTGATTGTATGCGTATACGAAAGGCGCTTCCACCTGTGCGCAGGCGCTCACATCGATCTTCTCACCGATCACGCCGGTCTGTTCGATAAGCTTTTCCGCGATCGAAAGTCCGTTGCTGTCGTATGCCTCGGCCTTCAATTTCTCCACG
>JAEYYE010000329.1 GCA_023430945.1 Bacteroidota bacterium | reverse complement strand
GATCAACACCTGTCCCGGTACCTGGAAATAACTCGCGTAGCTCGCGTTGTAGGGCGGCAACACCTGCACGTTCACCAAAAGGTTCGGCAAGCCCGGCGGGATCGGTGGTTGTGCCTTCATGCATAATTGCAGGAGCAATGCTGCGATCAGGAAAGAACGAAAGCGGGTGACAAGTGCCATCACGATCGGCTTTTGGTGGAGAACAGGAACACATAGCCGCCCACGAAACGGATCTCGGTGAAATTCCGCGAAATGAGTATCGTGGTGTTGTTCTGGAGTACCGATGCGCTCAACTGCAGGCGATGGTTCTGCGAGAGCCGGTATTGCAACGTCGAGCTCAGGTTCTGTGTGTAGCCTGCCCGCACTCCATCCTGCCGCGCGATATTATAGGTGCCGTTGATCGACAGGGTCACCTTCTGTTTCGCCAGCGGCACGGTGATACCCAGCGAAGGCCCCAACAGTTCATAACTGCCCATGATGGTGGTGTTGCGGGTGTAGTTCACTCCGGCGTTCAATGCGAGGTTGTCGCGCATGCGGATATGGGAAGCGTACAGGTTACCATAGATCACCTCGTTCTCGCTGCTCGCATACGTATCGAACGTGTTCAGGTCGGTGAGGTTCTGCATGCCACCGGTAAGGCTCAACGCCACGGTGCGCACCTTTCCGGTCCTCGTGTAGCGCTGTGAGATCATGTAGGTGCGGTTCACCTGCGCCACGCGGAACGTATCACTCAACGCTTGAAGGCCTGCCTCCTGCGTAATGCCGTAATTCGTGAAGCGCAGATCGATGGAATAGGAGCGGGACGCGTTAACGGTGACATTCGCCGATCCGATATTGCGGTATGAAGTGGCACTCTTGCGGCCGTAGAGGTTGTCGTGCTGCCTGCCGATGCTTCCACCCACACGCACCTTGTTCTTCCAAAGGCGAAGCGTGGGCTCCACGGTGATCGCGCGCAGATCGGTCTGCTGGTAGAAGGTGCCGAGCGATCGATAATCGGGATCGACCTGGCGCAGCTGTACGCGCAGGCCGAAGACCCGATCCATGTAGTTCAATGCCGTGTTGCCGGCGAAAAGAGCACGTGATCCCATCCGCACGGTAAAGACGTTCGGCTGGTTGAAGTTCACCTCCTGATCGGTGACCGCCGGATAACGGATGTCCTCATTGATCGCGCTTGCACCGGCCTCGGTGATCCAGCTGATCCGTTTGGTAAGCATGAACCTTGCACTGATCCCCACCGCCACGTTCTCCTTCGGTGCGAGCCGGGGATCGCCGATCGGCTGTGAGATCGATGTGGTATCGTCCGCTGCGCGAAAGAGCATCACATCAACGTGGTTCTTGTGGCTGCCTACGCCCACCTTCACGCCATAACCCATGCGCAAGTAAGTGGGTATCGGCGTGATCGAAGCGAGCGTATCCTGCGCCACGGGTTTGGTGAACCTTCCATAGAATGCGGCGAAACGGAAGCCCTTCGGTTCCAATTCAACTCCCGCACCGAAGAACTGCAGGCCCGAAAGTGTGTACTGGTTGAAGCGCATGCTGCGATAGCCCAGGTGAAGCCTGGCCCATTTATAATATGGGCTCATGCCGTAGCGATTGAAGGGTTGGGAGAAATTGCGCGCTTCCGGTCCGATATTGAACGATACGGGCACCTGCCATCCGTAAATGCCTACAGTGAGGTTGCCGTTCGCGTTCCACCAGTAGGGTTCATTCCGGCCAGGGCCATCACCGATATGGATGTATGGACCGCCTTGCAGGGAAAGACTTCCGTTCATGTGCACCGGCCTGCCTTTTCCGATCTGCTCAAGATCCTGCGCACTCGCCATCATGCTGCAGAACATAATGATCAATGTGAGGACCGGCGAACCTGTTCCGAAGATCCGATCACCGATCGGTGTGCTTGAGCGTTGCATGGGACCGTAACAGGATCCCAAAAGAACCTACGCCTGCAACGGCGGACAATAACACCTTAGTGGTAGTGGGTCAGATCGCGCTATGCGGATACACTTTGCGGATCGCTTCCATGCGGGATGAAACCTGCAATTTCTCGTAGATGTTGCGCACGTGTTTCCGCACGGTCTCCGTGCTTATCCCGGATTTCGCGCCGATCTCCTTGTACATCAAACCGTTCGCAAGCAGATCAAGGATGCATTTCTCGCGGTCGGTGAGCTTCTCATCCTGTATGCGCTGCTGCACATCCTTCTGGAAGGAGGCCACCACCAAACGCGCGATGGATCGGCTCATCGGTGAGCCACCCGCGTGGATGTCGCGGATCGCGGCTGAGATCTCGCTCATCTCGGCATTCTTCACCAGATATCCCGTGGCACCGGCGCATAAGGCCTGGAAGATGAACGCAGGATTCTCGAAGACAGTGAGCATCAAATATTGGATCGATGGGCGCAAAGGCTTGGCCTCGCGCACGAGATCGATCCCGTTCTTCCAAGGAAGGTTGATGTCCATCAATACCACATCCACCTCCATATCGGGCAGACCCTTCAGGAAATCCTCGGCGGAAGGATAACCGCGAACGAATTGGAAACCATCCTCTCGTTCGATCCGGCTGCGCAAAAGGTCGCGGATCTCCCTGTCGTCCTCAACGATGGCAATTCGGATCGGTGGCCTGCTCATGTAGTTGCGGATCTTGGTTCAAGGTAAAGGACCTTTAGCCTCCACCGCGCAACCCTTGCCCGGGGCCGTGATGATGTGAAGGTCGGCGCCCAGGGCTTCGCAGCGTGCCCGCATGTTGCGCGTGCCATTTCCGTTCTCGCGTGAGGCCATCAGATCGAAACCGATCCCATCATCCTTCACCAGAAGATGGAAACTGCAAGGCGTGGTGCGCAGGGAGATCTTGATATGGCCGGCATTGGAATACTTCAGCGCGTTGTTCACAGCTTCCTTCAGGAGCAGGAAGATGTTGCGTTTGGTCTGCGGATCGATCGGCCGATCGGCCCCTTCATGATCGAAGTCCTGCTCCAGCTCCACATTCCTTCCTTCGAACATGCGTTCGGTGTAATGTTCGGCATGAAGCACGAGCGATCGCACACTGTCGTGCTGCGGATCAACAGCCCACACGATGTCGTGCAGCGAAGTGTTCGCTTCACCGGAAAGCAGCGCGATACGCTCCAGTTTTTCCGTGGGCACCACGGCATGTCCGTTCTTCAATTCACCGATCATCATGCCGATCTTGGTGAGCTCGCTGCCGAGTTCATCGTGCATGTCCCGTGCGATCCGCGTTCGCACCTGTTCCGCTTCGCGCTGCTTCTCGCTGATCACCAACTGCCGCTGCGTGCGCAGAATGGTGTCACGTGTCCGCCGGATGTAACGCAGCCGGGACCACAATCCAGCCGACAACAATAGCACCAGCACTCCGCCGAAACCGATCAGGTTCCTGCGGTTGCGTTCGGCGAGCAAAGCCATCTGGTGGTCGCGTTCGGCAAGGTTGCGGGCCTCCACGTTCGCAAGGCTATCGGCGAATTGTTTCTTGGCGAACCCATATTCCAGTTCCTGCCGCACCAGCGACCGGGTCTTTTCCGAGTTGAAGATCGAATCGTTCAATTGTTCGAACTGCAGTCTATAGGCATAGGCCTTGGC
>JAEYYE010000307.1 GCA_023430945.1 Bacteroidota bacterium | reverse complement strand
TCACCAAGGTGGTCTTTCCGCTTCCGCTCACACCGGTGACCACCGTGAGCATGTTCAGCGGAAAAGCAACGTCGATGTTCTTGAGATTATGTTCGCGCGCACCGCGCAGGATCAGTTTATCCTTCACCGATCGGCGGCGCTTCGGGATCGGGATCTTCTCTCTACCGGTGAGGTATTTCGCAGTGAGGCTTTCGCTCTTCACCAGATCGGCATGTGTTCCAGTGAAGACGACCTGGCCGCCGTGCGTGCCGGCCATCGGCCCCATGTCGATGATGTGATCGGCAGCGCGCATCACTTCTTCATCGTGCTCCACCACGATCACCGTGTTGCCCAGATCGCGCAGCTTGAGGAGCACTTGGATCAGCCGTTGCGTATCGCGCGTATGAAGCCCAATGCTCGGTTCATCCAGTATGTACATGCTGCCAACGAGGCTGCTGCCGAGGCTTGTCGCCAGGTCGATCCGCTGGGTTTCGCCACCACTGAGCGTATTGCTGCGCCGATCCATTGTGAGGTAACCGACGCCGACATCAACGAGATATTGCAGGCGATTGGTGATCTCCTTCAGCAAGCGTGAAGCGATCCGTTGATCCTGCTCGTTCAACTCCAGTTCCTTGAAGAAACGCAGGCATTCGGTGAGCGGCATGCGTGCAAGCTGCGTGATATCCCGTCCGCCGATCTTCACGTAACGCGCTTCCTTCTTCAGCCGCGTTCCTTCACAGGTCGGGCACGTGGTCTTTCCGCGGTAGCGGCTGGCGAGCACGCGGTATTGGATCTTGTAGCTCTTCTCTTCAACATACTGGAAGAATCGATCGATGCCACGAACACCGCTTGCGCCTTTCCAGAGCAACTCCTTTTGTTGTTCGGTGAGATCACGGTAGGCGCGGTGGATCGGAAAATCGTGGCGCTGGCTCGCCTGGATGAAATCGGTCTTCCATTCGCTCAGCTTCTCGCCGCGCCACGGCGCCACGCAATCATCGTAAACACTCAGGCTCTTGTCCGGGATCACCAGATCGGCATCGATCCCGATCACGCTGCCATAACCTTCGCACTGCGGACATGCGCCAACGGGATCGTTGAAGCTGAAGAGGTTCGGGATCGGTTCCTCGAACTTCAGACCATCCAATTCGAACTTATCGCTGAAACCGAGCTGGCGCTGATCGCCTTTTTCATCTTCGCCGAGCAGGATCAATTCACCCTGGCCTTCGAAGAACGCAGCTTCGGCGCTATCCGCTGCGCGGCTTTCCGTTTCATTGTCGATCGATGGATCGGCCGCGCCCGATCGGTCCACCACGATGCGGTCGATGACGAGGAACCAGGTTCCTTTCAACGCCTTTTTCGTCGCGAGAAGATCCTCGATCCGGTGGACCTCCTTTCCATCGTGCACGCGAGCGAAACCTTGTTGTTGAAGAACATCGAGATGCTCGCGGATCGAACGGCCTTGTGGAACATGGATCGGCGCGAGAATAAGAACGGTGCTTCCTTCAGGATAGGTGAGCAAGCCGGCGACCACATCCTCGATCGTGTGGCGCTTCACTTCATTACCGGTCGCAGGCGAGATCGTGTGTCCCGCGCGGGCGAAGAGCAATTTCAGGTGATCGTACACCTCGGTGCTGGTGCCCACGGTACTGCGCGGGTTGCTGGTCATCACCTTCTGCTCGATCGCGATCGCAGGACTGATGCCCAGGATCCGATCCACATCAGGTTTCTCCAATCTCCCCATGAACTGCCGCGCATAGCTGCTGAGACTTTCCACGTACCGGCGCTGCCCTTCCGCATAGAGCGTATCGAAGGCGAGGCTGCTCTTTCCGCTTCCGCTGAGGCCGGTGATCACCACCAGCTTGCCGCGCGGGATATCAACGGAAATGTTCTTGAGGTTGTGAACGCGCGCACCCTGCACACGTATGAAGCCCGATCGGCCGCGGGAGGCGGGCAGATCCTGGCCATTGGTACGCGTGGAAGAGCGATCGGTAGCGGTGGGAGTAGGCAACGGGGGCGCAAAATTAGGCAACGGTACTTCCTTTTTTGTAGACGGATCCATATCTTTGGAAAAGCCGCACGAGAATATCCAGGCAACGCAATAAGGATCACCAGGCAACGTTACCCGGCTTATTGCTGTCTTATTCCCGAACGTCAACCAACCACCAAACCTCTGAGCCGATCGCATAGACCTCTACCCTGAATTTTCGATCCAAACGGACCTAAAAAGGGAAGGCCATGCAATCATTGAAGCGCAAGCGCTCAGAGACCGCTATTCATAACGATCAGGAGCTCGTTCGTCTTTACCTTGATGGTAACGAAACGGCCTTCGAAACATTGCTCCACCGCCACAAACGCAAGGTCTGGAGCCACATCTACCTCATGGTGCGCGATCGGGAGGTCACGGAAGACCTTTTCCAGGAAGCGTTCATTAAGGTGGTGCATACGCTGAAGACCGGCCGGTACAACGAGGAAGGCAAATTCCTGCCGTGGGTGATGCGGATCGCGCACAACCTGGTGATCGACCATTTCCGCCGCAACAAGAAGATGCCGCTGGTGCGCAGCAACGATGAGCACGATGTGTTCGCCACGCATGCGCAGACAGGCAAGAACATGGAGCAGCAGATGGTGAACGTGCAGATCGATGAGGATGTGCGCAAGCTGATCGACCATCTGCCGGAGGAGCAGCGCGAGGTGGTGATCATGCGTACTTATCTGGGAATGAGCTTCAAGGAGATCGCCGAGCACACCGATGTAAGCATCAATACCGCACTGGGAAGAATGCGCTATGCGCTGATCAACATGCGGAAGATGATCAAGCAGCACGACATCCACCTGGTGCGTGCGTGAACGGAATTTATGGATCGGAGCGGCGGGTCAACAGCCCGCCGTTCCTTTTTTCGAGGGTATGCAATAGTGGTTTTGATCGGGCGTTCAAAGAGCATTCGGCGGTACCATCCGTGCGAATACCCACCATAAAACCACTTCTACATGACGCACTCTACCCTAAGAAGCAAGTATTCCCGTAAACGCGGCCCGAAACACATGCGAACCGAAACCCAGCCAGGCCCACGCGCCGCATCGATCCAATTGATTCTCGGATACTCCAAAGCCCTGCAGGTGGTTGATGCACCGCCGATCGGCAAAGTGGATGTGATCCTGAATTGAACAACGGATCCCGCTTACCCGCGATCTTTTGTTCCACGAAGAAGCCCTCGGATCGATCCGGGGGCTTCATTCATTGTTGATATGTTTTTTTGGGCGGGCTCCTGTCAGGTCGTGGCTACGGTTGCAAGTCCGCACTCGCAAATCCTCGCTTGCGGGCTTTCCACCTTCGCCACTTACGCAGATCCGTGCATGGCGAGCAAGATCGGATCATTCAACGAGCACCGGTTCTCAGATCCACCTCCTTGAT
>JAEYYE010000302.1 GCA_023430945.1 Bacteroidota bacterium | reverse complement strand
ATGTACAGCCGGTTCTCCAGCAATTTCTTGTTGTAGACGTCGCCTTTTTTGATGTTGAGGATCGCCGCCAGCGTTTCGTCCGGGTGCTTTGTGTTCCCGGTGAAGGTGATGTTGCGGAAATGGAACTTCGATCCCTCCTCCACATCGATCTCCACGTTGATCTTCCGATCGGAGACGAAGTAGGTGGTATCCTTCAGGATCGCGGCGTTGCGGAAACCCTTCTCATTGTACAGATCGATCACCGCGCCCTTGTCCTTGCGGTATTCCTCCGCCAGGAATTTGCTGGTGCCGAAAACGTTCCACCAGCGCTTGCGGCGCGTTTTCTTCATCGCCTTGCGCAGCTTCTTGTCGCTGATCTCCTCGTTGCCGTTGAAGATCACATCTTTGATCCGCACCCGCGGACCTTTGTCCACTTTTACTTCCAGCCACACGCTGTTCTCCATCAGCGTATCGGGATGTTCCACGATCGTGGCGTTCGCCTTCAGAAAACCCTTGTCGCGGTAATAATTTCCGATCGCATAGCGCGTGTTCGCGAGAAGCGCTTCGTTCACCTGCTGGCCGCGCACCAAAGAGACCTCATCGCGCAGTTTATCGCCATCGCTCTTGCCCACACCTTCGAATTTGAAACGCGAAAGCCGCGGACGTTCAACAACGATGATGTGAAGGAAGATCGTGCGGCCTCGGATCTCCGCCGCATCGATCCGCACATCGCTGAAGAGCTTCTGGTCCCACAGGTTCTTGATCGCGTTGGTGATCTTGTCGCCGGGAACTTTGATCTTGTCGCCGACCTGAAGGCCGGTGAAGAGCTTCACCGCGTTCGGATCGGTGGAAAGCGTGCCGCTCACCGTGATGCCGCCGATCTCGTATTCCTGCGGAAAATTGGGATCGAGCATCGGTTCGCTCGTTACCTGGCCGATCGCGAATTGCGCGAAAAGCAGGATCAGGATCGGTAGGAGGAAGCGCGGCATCTATGCTTGGGTGACCTGTTCGCTGATGAGGCCGAAACGCCGTTCGCGGTTCTGGTAATCGTGGATCGCGGCGAAGAGATGTTCCTTCCGGAAATCGGGCCAGAACACCGGCGTGAACCAAAGCTCCGCGTAGGCGATCTGCCAGAGCAGGAAATTGCTGATCCGCTGCTCGCCGCTGGTGCGGATCAGCAGCTCCGGATCGGGGATCCCGGCGGTGCTCAAGTTCGATCCGATCACCTGTTCATCGATGTGTTGCGGATCGATCTCGCCCGAAGCCGCCTTCGCGGCCACCTTGCGTACCATCTGTGTGATCTCCCATCGGGCGCTGTAACTGAGGGCCAACGTGAGCGTGATCCGTGTATTGCTTTTCGTGCGTTCGATCGCTTCGAACAAGGTGGTGCGGCAGCTCGCTGGCAGACTTTCCAGATCACCGATCGCGTGCAGCTTCACGCCTTTCTCCATCAGCTCATCGATCTCGTCGATCACTGTTTTCACGAGCAAGTCCATCAAGGCGTTCACCTCATCCTGCGGCCGGTTCCAATTCTCCGTGCTGAAGGCGTACAAGGTGAGGTACTTCACGCCGATCTCGGTGGCGCCGGTGAGCGCTTCGCGCACCGATCGCACCCCGTTGGCATGGCCCACTACGCGGTGTTCGCCGTGCTTTTTCGCCCAACGGCCGTTGCCATCCATTATGATGGCCACATGCGCCGGAACGCGGGCCGGATCGATCGCTTCGCGCAGCCCTTCGGTGTTCTCCATTTCGTACAAAGGATCGCAAAGATCGCCATTTCCGGCGGATCAGTTCTTTCTTTTCATCCAATTGTACTGCTCGTCACAATCGGAGAAGCGGCTGATGATGTAGGTGATCGAGAGGCCGGAGTACACGTACCAATCGCGTGTGTTCGAGTCGCCGCGCTGCCGATCGGTGTTGTTGAAGAACGGCGAGTTCAGGCCGCTGCGATCGGCCAGGATCGCGGAAAGCGGCCCATTCTCGAAGGCGAGCAGATCATTGTCCACATAGGTTCCGCTCACATCGTCGATATGATCGGTGTACGTGCGTCGCATGCCCCATTCAAGCTGGAAATCCACGCGGCCTGCGTTGAATTTCAGGCCGGCACCGAACGGGATGGCGATATTGTCCAGCGCATAATATTCATCGTTCGGCCGCGCCGTGGTTCCCTGGCCTTCAGTGCCGAGCGGTTGCAGCGCGTACCATTGATCGTTGTAATACGCCTGCGGATTCGCACGGAAATAGGCGAGGCCACCGAAGACGAACGGCGTCCATTTCGTTCCGCCTTTCTTCCGCGATCGGTAATTGAGGAAGTTGATCTCGAAAAGCAGCGAACCTTCGATCAGCGGACTGCGGAAATGCAGGTTGCGCAGCCATTGCGTAGTGTCCTTCGAATCGTGATCGTAGGCTTCCAGCGCGCCGTAGATCCCCTGGAAACGGATCGCAAGGCGCTCAGTGAGGTTGTGCCGGAAAACGATCCCACCTGCCAGTCCGGTGTGCTTGGGAAAATGCCGCAGCGGATTGATGTCGCCGATGTAATAGCTGCCACCGACCGTAAAGCCGATCTCGTTCACCTGCGCACGCGCCGCACCGCCGAGCGAGAGCGCGAAGAGCACAAGAGCGAAGGGGCGTAACATCGGCTGGAAGAACGCACGCCATCGGTGGAATGGTATGCGCCGGCGAAGGTAATGGATCGGGGGTGAGCGGGTTTGTGTGATCAGCTACTCTGAATAGTGAGGCACTGGTCGTCTTCGGATATTTGCTACGGGTTGATCAACAAAGTTTATTGAATTTAAACAAATATCGTAGATTGGGCGATAAACTATCCTCATGAAATACGTCGTCTCAATATTGTGCGGATCTGTTGTGTTCGTTGGACAGGCACAGCAGCCCGGAGATCTGGATTCCAGTTTTGCACAGAATGGGAAGATCGTCCTTGAGAGTTATGGGA
>JAEYYE010000290.1 GCA_023430945.1 Bacteroidota bacterium | reverse complement strand
CCTTCACTCTTTTCGCGCAGGAAGCTCCTCCGGTGAAATTGTTCCAGCCGTACGACGCGAACGCTGTCACCGCTGCGATCGATACGCCGATCACCGATACGGCGGCCACCGATCAGCTCCGATCGGGCGGCGATGTGAACCTGATCGTGGATCCCAGGATCGAGCGACTGATGGAATTGCATGCAGAGCATGATCACAAGCAGCAAGGCTATCGCGTGCAGATCTTTCTCGGCGAGCGCAAACCCGCCGAGGACATGAAGCGATCATTTCTTCAGAAGTATCCCGATCTGCCTGCATACATCAGCTGGCTCGCGCCGAACTTCAGGCTGCGCGTGGGCGATCTGCGTACCCGGCTCGAAGCGGAGAACCTGCTGCATCAGTTGAAGCCGGAATTCCCGGGAAGCTATATCGTGCCGGACGAGATCGAGTTGTAGGGATCGGTTGTGGGCCGAACTTAAAGCCGATCGGAATATACAAGAACGAAAGGCCGGAGAAATTCTCCGGCCTTTCTCATCTCCATTCATTCTTCCGCTCAACCTTCCAACGTCCGCTTGAATTGAACCATCTTAAAGGCTTGCCTAGCGCTTAGAACACGCCTTCTTGATCATGAGCAACCGCTCAAGCGCAGCCCGGGCTTCCGCATCTGAGATCTTATAGTTCTTGTACCTCGCTTTAAAGCACATATCGTATAGTCCTCGATAAGCGGCCCCAACAGCCGGGAGTTGTTCGTAGACCAATTTCAACGTTACCTCATGCTTGCTCAAAGTGCGACCATACCGAGTCCTGCCCTCCCGATGATAGAATTCGTTGAAATCCTGGTACGTATTGTTTCCTATCTTCAAAGGAAAACATTGATGGTATACGAAGTGCATCGCACCGTAGAAAGCCGTTGTGATCACCCAATCGTTAAAGCCTCCTTGACTGAGCAGATGACAGCAAAGCGCTTCATTATGTTCGGCATGCTCACGCCGCATCCCTCCGTTATTTAAGAACGAAAGTGAAGCCATCTGAGCGCAGGTGGGCTTCATCGATCTTCTTATCTACTCCAAGGAATGCGAAAGAAACACTGAACAGATCTGATTGGGCCTCGTTCTCAAGCCTGTTCGCCAGATCATAGATGTTCAGGAATTTTTTATTGATAAAATCCTTCTCCGGTACCTCAATGATCACTTCTAAATGATCCAGACTTGCGATGCGAAGTCTTGTTAGGCCAGGTTTGATGCCTTTCTTTACCAGTTGTTCAAGTAACAGGTTGGAAAGTCTGGCCGCTTCCGCGGTATTTTGTTTGATCTGTGCAAGAACGATCTTGCGCACTTGATCTGCCTCATCGCGCCGACCTTGCAAATAGGCCTCGATCTGTGCATTAGCAAAATCATCACCTGATGGAACACCCTTGCCAGCATGCTTGGCCGGCTTCCATGCAGTCGATGTTAGAATGGCTTCCATTGTTTGTTCCAAAAATGCAAAGTCCGTTCCACTTGAAAACCTCGTTCACGCCCCGAACTTGAACGCTTATTTGTTCAATTCCTTCTTCCGTTCAACCCTCCAACGTCCGCTTCACCTCCACCATCTCGAAGGCCTCCACGTGGTCGCCTACCTTGATGTCGTTGAAGTTCTTGATGTTGAGGCCGCACTCGTAACCGTGGGTCACTTCCTTCACATCGTCCTTGAAACGTTTGAGCGTATCGAGGTCGCCGGTATAGATCACGATGCCATCGCGGATCACACGCACCTTGTTCTTGCGCTCGATCTTTCCATCCAGCACGTAGCAACCTGCGATCGTGCCCACCTTGCTGATGCGGAAGGTCTCGCGCACCTCGGCGGTGCCGGTGACCTTCTCCACTTCCTTCGGCGCGAGCATGCCTTCCATCGCCTGCTTGATCTCTTCGATCGCGTCGTAGATGATCGAGTAGAGACGAATGTCGATCTCCTCTGTCTCGGCGAGCTTTCGCGCACCTGGTGTCGGACGTACCTGGAAGCCTACGATGATCGCGTTGGATGCGCTGGCGAGCAACACATCGCTCTCCGCGATCGGACCTACCGCGCGGTGGATAACGCTCACCTTGATCTGTTCGGTCGTGAGCTTCAGCAGTGAATCCGTCAGTGCTTCCACCGATCCATCCACGTCGCCTTTTACGATCACGTTCAATTCCTTGAAATCACCGATCGCAAGACGGCGGCCGATCTCATCGAGCGTGATGTGCTTGTGCGTACGAATGCCTTGTTCACGCTGCAATTGCTGGCGACGTGTGGCGATCTGGCGCGCATCGCGTTCATCCTCGAATACCTGGAACGTGTCACCTGCATTCGGTGCACCATCCAGACCAAGGATCGACACTGGTTGCGAAGGACCGGCCTCCGGAATGCTTTGTCCACGCTCGTTGAACATGTTCCTTACACGGCCGCTGTACTGGCCGGCGAGGATCACATCGCCCCTGCGCAAGGTGCCCGAATCGACGAGCAAAGTGGTCACGTAACCACGGCCTTGTTCAAGCGTGCTTTCGATCACTACCCCATGCGCGCGTTTGCCTGGATCGGCCTTCAACTCGAGCAGTTCCGCTTCCAGAAGGACCTTTTCCAACAACTGATCGACACCGGTACCTTTCTTGGCGCTGATCTCCTGCGTCTGGTACTTTCCACCCCATTCCTCCACCAGGATGTTCATCTGCGAAAGCTCCTCGCGCAGCTTGTCCGCGTTCGCAGCTTCCTTGTCCATCTTGTTGAAGGCGAACACCATTGGCACACCAGCGGCCTGCGCGTGATTGATCGCTTCACGCGTCTGCGGCATCACGCTATCGTCACCGGCGATCACGATGATCGCGATATCCGTTACCTGGGCACCACGCGCACGCATCGCGGTGAACGCTTCGTGACCCGGCGTATCCAGGAACGTGATCCGCTTGCCGCTTTCCAATTGAACGTTGTACGCGCCGATGTGCTGGGTGATGCCCCCGGCTTCCCCGGCGATCACGTTCGCTTTGCGGATCTGATCGAGCAGCGAGGTCTTACCATGATCCACGTGGCCCATCACCGTAACGATCGGCGGACGTGCCACCACGCGTGCGGGGTCATCGGGTTCCTCGGAAAGATCCTGCTGCACATCCGCACCCACGAATTCCACGGTGAAACCGTATTCCTCCGCGATCACGGCGAGGGTCTCGGCATCGAGCCGCTGGTTGATGCTCACCATCATGCCAAGGCTGAAACATGCCTTGATGATATCTGTGACCGGCACTTCCATCATGCTCGCCAGTTCGCTCGCGGTAACGAACTCCGTCACCTTGATCGTTCTGCCGGCGAGCTCGCGTGCGGCCTGCTCCTCCTCCATGCGGTTGAAGCGCTGGCTGCGTTTGTCGCGCCGCATCTTGGATCCGCGGCTTTTCCCGGTGCCTGTAAGGCGGGCGAGCGTTTCGCTCACCTTCTTCTTCACCGCGTTCTCGTCCAGCTCACCTGGCCTTCCGCCACCGGGGGCCGGTGATCGCTGTTCCTGTTGAACAGCACGTTCAATGTTCACCGGACCGGGCTTCACGATCCGTTTACGGCGGCCACGTTCCTGCTGGCCCCGATCGGCGGGCTTGCGTTCACGCTCCACCGGCAGATCGATCTTGCCAAGTGTCTTCAACCCGGCGAGCTTCTGCACGTTCACGCGGATCGTTTCAGGCGGTGCGGGTGGTTGCGCCGCTGGCTGATCCTGACGGGTTTCCTGTGCAGGTGGCGTTGGTGTCGCCGGTGGCGTTGAACGTGCTGCGGGCTGCTCTGCTTTTCCCGCAGGTGCCGGTGCCGGCCGTTGCTCCTGTTTGCCACGCGGCGCATCGGCAGTTTTACCACGGCGGCCGCGTTCGGTACCGGCGAGATCGATCTTGGAAACGATCTTCACCCCTGGCTTTTCGACCTTGGGCTTGATCACTTCATCCTTCTCTTCGGATCTCGCAGACTCCTGCTCCGATCGCGCAGGTGGCGCGTCGCTCGCAGGTGGTGTGGTCTCGGCGGCTGGTGTTGGCGCAGGGGTTTCCTGGCGGATCGGTTCAGGGGCCGGTGCAGGAGGTTCGGGTTCCACTTCGCGGGGACGCACAGGCGTTACCTCACGCGGTGGGGGCACAAGACTGATCGTTTCGCGCTCTTGACGCTGTTGTACGGTGCGCAGGCTCTTCTCCTTGATCTCCTTGTCGGTGCCGAATTCATCCTGCAGCAGATCATAGAGTTCGCCGGGGATCTTCGTGTTCGGGTTGCTCTCGACGGCGTGTCCCTTCTTTTCGAGGAACTCCACCACCGTGTGCAACCCGAGGTTGAATTCCCGGGCCACCTTGCTTAACCGTACGCCTTTTTCCGTCGCTTCGCTCATTCAGTGTTCCTTACTTCTTTCCGCCTTACATGTGCCAAAGTAAACAGCCAGCGCCGCTACTTCGCACTACGCTTCCAATTCCTCGCGCAGTATGCGCGTTACCTCGTTTATCGTCTCCTCCTCCAGATCGGTGCGGCGCACCAGTTCCTCTTTCGGAATATCCAATACGCTGCGCGCCGTATCGCAACCGATCCCCTTCAGTTCATCGATGATCCACTGATCGATCTCGTCGCCGAATTCGTCCAGGCTCACGTCATCGGTCACCTCATCCGTTTCGCGATACACATCGATGTCGAAACCGGTCAACCGACCAGCGAGCTTGATGTTGTGCCCGCCTTTACCGATCGCAAGCGCGACCTGATCGGGTTTCATGTACACCTCGGCACGCTTGCGCTCATTGTCCAGCTTGATGTTGCCCACTTTCGCCGGGCTCAATGCGCGCTGGATCAGCAGCTGATCATTGCCGGTGTAGTTGATCACATCGATGTTCTCGTTGCGCAACTCGCGCACGATGCCGTGGATCCTGCTTCCTTTCATGCCGACGCAAGCGCCTACCGGATCGATGCGATCATCATAGCTCTCCACGGCGACCTTCGCCCGTTCACCGGGCTCGCGAACGATCCGCTTGATCGTGATCAGCCCATCGGCAACTTCCGGAACTTCCTGCTCGAACAATTTCTCCAGGAATTCCGGTGCGGTACGGCTCAGGATCACCACTGGCGTGCTGTTGCGCATTTCCACTTTCCAGACCACCGCGCGAACAGTATCGCCTTTCTTGAAGAAATCGCTCTTGATCTGCTGATCCTTCGGCATGATCAGTTCGTTGCCTTCATCGTCCAGGATCAAGGTTTCGCGTTTCCAGATCTGGTACACTTCACCGGTGATGATCTCGCCAACGCGCTCCTTGTACTTGTTGTAAAGGTGATCCTTCTCCAGTTCCATGATCCGGCTCTGGAGGTTCTGCTTCAGCGAAAGAATGTTGCGGCGACCGAAATCCATGATCTTGATCTCCTGGCTCACTTCCTCGCCAACCTCGAAATCGGGTTCGATCTTCTTCGCTTCGCTCAGCGCGATCTGCGTGTTCTCATCCTCCAGATCATCATCCTCCACGATCTCGCGGTTCAGCCAGATCTCCAGGTCACCCTTGTCCGGGTTGATGATGATGTCGAAGTTGGCCTCTTCGCCGAACTTCCGCTTCACCACGCCACGGAAGACATCCTCCAGGATGCCCATCATGGTGACGCGGTCGATATTCTTCATGTCCTTGAACTCGCTGAAGGACTCGATGAGATTCACTGTGCTCATTCTACTTTCAATTGAACGTAATTGAAGCTTTCGTCGACTTGATCTCCGCGAACGGGATCTGGGTTACATCCTTGTCCAATTTCGGCAGGCGGCCTTTCACCTTGCTCGGGTGCTGAATGCGCAGCGTGAGCATTTCGGGATCGAAATTTTCCAAGATCCCCTCCAGCATGCGTCCGTCGTTCATCTGCACCTGCACCAGCCGCCCGATGTGCTTGGTGTACTGCTGCTGCACCTTGAACGGCCGGCCCATACCGGGGCTCGAGACCTGCAATTCACAGTCATCACCGGCCTCGCCAAGATCCTCGCGCACCGCTTTGTTCAGGTTCGCCAGTTCCTGCAGGGTGATCGCTTTGTTGTTGTCCACCTCGATCACCACCTTGTTACCGGGACGCACCTCAACAGCCACGATGAAATGGCTGGTGCCATCCAGGTGCCTTTCCACGATGCGTTTCACTTGTTCCACGGTGATCATTCGCTTTACCCCGAACCGGAGAACAAAAAAGAGGGGTGGTCCCCTCTTCCTCTTCCACCGGCTTACGGCTGCAAAGGTAGAAAAAATGTTGGAAGTTGGAGGTTGAGATTGTCTTAGGTCCTATGACTGTTGTCCTATGCGAATGCCTTGGAACGCGGGGCAACCGTCAACAGTCTTAAGACTTAGGACACTGTTCCGATCACTGCTTCAACCACTTGACCGATGAACTTCCATCGTCCCCGATCAAGCGGATCGAATAACAGCCTGCTGGCAGATCATGCGTTTGCAATGTGATCGGTGAAACGCTTGCCGTTTCCGATCGAAGCAATTCACCCAACATCGAATAGATCCCGATCTGAACTGGAGCATCTTGTAGTACGCTCCAATTGATGTTCAATTGATCGGAACCTGGATTGGGGAATACAACCAAAGAGGATATTAACTCAGCATTTTGGATCCCTCCTAAAAAATTCTCGCATAGTGAGGTTTCGCCCGTATCAAAGATCGGGAAAGCATAATCAAGATAACTGCGTAGTGAATAGCCATCTTCAGCTATAATGCATGCCACATATGCCAAACTTCCTTCGATCACACCTAGTCGTTCCAAGATGGTCCGTTGTTCATTCTCCTGTGGTACACCAAACTCATCTAGTGGTCTTACCGTTAGACTTCGCAGATCATATCCTGATATCTGCATTGTTGCAGTATCGCTCACTTCCCACATCCCCCAATTCCCACCGCAAAAAGGATCGATACCCGGGGGCCACCATCGATCCCCTGGTACAGCACTGAACCAGTAAAGCGTATCCCATTCATTGCTCGTTGAGATCCAACTACGAACGATCCCGCTATCAGCACTTTGGTATGAATACGAATCAATAGTGTGCAGTTCATTGAAAAGATAATTCATTACGTATCCCGTGGAATGTATCTGTTGGGCAATGCGGCCACTGATGACTGAATCACCTATGTACGTTCTGGTTTCACAGCCTTCACTGGTAGATGTGGTGATGTTATAATTCCATACAGCCCCTGGAGGAGACCATACCTGAGCTGGTAGAACGTGAAAAATGAAAACGCCAGCTAGGACGAAAAGGGCTAATCGTAAATTCTTAAGACTCATGTTAACACTTCAGGTGGTAAGTCGAATGGACTTCGAACGTATGACTAGAATCTCGGCAAAGCAACTGAAAGTAGTACGCTTCGATTAAAAACATAAGACAACCAAACCCAACTAACCTCCGCCCCCCCGGCACTTGCGCCGGCGGCGCGCCCTTTCCCTTCTCCGCTGCCGGCGGCAGATTCACCTTCTTCTGGCCGTTCTCGTATTCGATCTCCTTGGTCGGTTTGCCATCGTTCCCGTAGAAGATCATCTTTCCATGCAAACGGCCATCCTTGTACGTCATCTCCTGCACCTTGCGCGCCCGCTGATCGTAAACGACCGTGAGCCCATGCGGATCGCCGTTCAGGAAATTCTGCTCGCGCATCTTCACACCGGCATCATCATAATAGGTCCATAGTCCTGTCGGAAGTCCGTTGGCATAAAGCCCTTCACTGATCGGGGTTCCGTGTATGCTGTAGGTGGTCCAGCGGCCGCTCTTCTTTCCTTCCACATACGATCCTTCCTCGCGCACGCGGCCACCGATCTGTTTTTCCGGCGGACTTTCATGATAGAGCTTCCAAGCGCCGTGTTTCAGATCGTCCTTGTAGTTGCCTTCATAATCGGGATCGCCCGCCGGTGACCAGCCGCGCCAGAGGCCGTTCATCTTTCCTCCCTTGAAGTTCCCGATCGTTTTCACCTGGCCGTTCTCGAACCAGCTCGTCCATTCGCCTTCCTCCTTTCCGTTCACGTACGGACCTTCCTGCAGTTTCTGGCCGCTTTCATAACGCGTGGTCCAGATGCCGTCCTTCACGCCGTGCGTGTAGTTCCCCTTCTTCCAGAATTCACCGCCTTCGTAGAAATGTACCCACTCACCATGTTCCTTGTCCCGATCGAAACTGCCGGTCGCGCTCATCTGCCCGTTGATGTGCCAGAAGCGCCACGCACCCTGCCGCAACCCTTCCTGGAACGTGCCATCCATGTCCTTGCCGCCATCCTGATTATACCACGCCCATAAACTGTCCTTCAAGCCGTGCTTGTACCAGCCTTCCACCTCCAGCTTTTCGTTGGGGAACCACACTTTGTACTGGCCGTGCAACTTGCCATTGGCGTACGTATCGATCTTCTCCAGCTTGCCGTTGCTGAACCAGTATTTCCATTCACCATCCTTCACGCCCGATCGGAATTCACCGGCACTTTTTGGATTTCCCGCGGGGTAGAATTCCTTGCTCGGCCCGCTCTTCACGCCCAATGCGTACGTACTTTCCTCCTTCAAACTATCGCTCGCATAGTACGTGCGCAATGTTCCGTTCCCTTCCTTCAGGGTTTGCGTTCCATCCTTCTCCCACGCATCCGTCACGATCACCAGCGAGTCCTGCCAGTTCTCGCGCAGTATCGGCATGCTGTCAGGATAGAAATAGATCCACTCGCCTGATTTTTTACCAGCCTTGTACGTGCCTTTTTCCATGATGTCACCATCGCGGTACCAGCTCGTGCGTACGCTGTCCTCCACGCCGCGCTTGAAGAAACCTTCGTGCTGCAGCTGGCCGTTGTCGTAATAGATCTGCACTTTCCCGTCGCGATCGCCCGCCTTGAACTGCGCCTT
>JAEYYE010000129.1 GCA_023430945.1 Bacteroidota bacterium | reverse complement strand
GAGCATAAGCTGATCGAATTCGGCCAGTCCGCCTTCGGCATCATCGGCCTGGAGACCAGTTTCGCGGTGGCCAACACCGCATTGAAAGGAAAACTTTCCCTCAAGCGCATCATCGAAGGCTTCTCTTCCGGTCCCCGCAAGGTGCTCGGTCTGGAGAAAGTGCATATCACGGCCGAAACGCCCGCAGATATCACCCTGTTCGATCCGGAGATCGCATGGACGTGCGAGAGTGACGACCTGGTAAGCATCTCGCACAACACACCGTTCATCGGCCAACCGTTCACCGGCCGGCCGGTGGGGATCATTTCGAACGGAAGGATCCTGCTTCGCGAGGAAATGGTACGCTCCCGGATCACGGCCTGATCAACCGCGTATCCGATCCAGGATCCGGTTCAGTTCGGCGGCGTCCTCGTCGTTCAGGTTCTTCATCACCTTGCGCACGGAGGCGATGTTCTTCGGCTCGATCTCCTCCAGCAGGTCCAGCCCTTTCTTCGCTATCCGCACATACACCACACGCCGATCCTCTTCACAACGTTCACGTTCCACAAGACCTTTGGCGATGAGCTTGTCGGTGAGGCGGGTGGCATTGGGTGCGCGATCCACCATTCGCTGCTTCACGTTCTGCATGTTCATGCGGCCCTTTGCCCCACGCAGGATCCGAAGGATGTTGTATTGCTGCGGACTTATCCCGAATGGCTTGAAAAGGGCTACTTGAATGCTGCGTAACCAGTTCGCAGTGAAGAGGATGTTCAGGGTCGCCTTGTGCTGTGCATTGATGAAACTGCTGCGCAGTTCCTGATCGATATTCGGCATCGTACCAACAAAGATAGCAATTGTATTATTTCCCATGGAAATATATGGGGATGGATCGGGTAAGGGGTTTTGATAATTTCGGCGCTCGATCCGTATGCAGATGAGAACTACTTCCATGTTGATCCTGCTGGGGATGTTGGCCCTGGCGGGTTGCAACGATGCGCCACGCGGGGAACCAGTTGTGAAGACCGAGGTTCAGCAGGCGGGTGATGATCGCGATCAATGGCAGAAGCCCGATGCATTGCTCGCATTGATGGGGGATCTTCATGGAAAGAAAGTGGCCGATCTGTTCGCGGGAGATGGCTATTTCACCTTCCAGTTGATCGAGGCTGGCGCCAACGTGATCGCGATCGTGTCCGATCCGCAGGATCAGCGATCACTTGAGCAGAAAAAGCAGGAGGCCGGCCTGGGCGATGATCGGTTGGAGATCCGTGTCGCGCCAGCGAATGGATCGGGATTGAAGGCCGGCGAAGCCGATCTTGGACTTATGGTGCATTCATTCAACCAGATCCCCGATCGGATGAATTACCTGCTCGATGTGCGCAACGGCTTAAAGGATCCAAAACAGCTGTTCGTGGTGGAATGGCAGAACAGGCCAACACCGGTAGGGCCGCCACAGGCCGAGCGTATCGCCACGGAACAGATCATGGAGGATCTTGGCATGGCAGGGTTCAGCGGGGTTGGCGCCATGGCCGATCGCATGCCTTACCAGGTGGTGCTCATGGCGATGGACCAGATGGACATGAGCGAAGAGGAACTTGAACACCTCATGGAAGGAAAAGAGGTGATCGGCATGTGATCGGCTTGATCGATGGACCGAACGGGACATACTTCGGTGTGACGCAACGATCCTGCCCCGATCGGGAAGATCTTTCCTCGATCCGATCCGGCCTTCAAGCTCGATCGTGATCCGGACCTTGATCTGCTGTGAAGCGGGCATGAACACGAAGCCCAACCAACCGACCCAGGCTCCTTCAGAAGATCCGAACACCGATCCAGCTGAACAGCCTCAAAAGCCTTCGAAGCCCGCTCCGCGGCGCAAGTTCATCCTGCCCACGTTCACCGCGACCGGGCCAGCCATCAAACACCTCGATTACCGCACGTTCCTGAACGATTCCGGCATCCGGCGGTTCTGAACCTAGTGGGGTATTCCGATCGATGCGACACGTTGCGGTTTGATCCGCGCTGCGATCGCATCATTCACCACTTCCTGGATCTTCGTTCTTATCCCCATTTCAGCGAGCAGGTTCTTGTTCGCGTTGGGATACACCCGGTTGCTTAGAAAAATATAGACGGCGTTGCTCTCCGGATCGGCCCAGGCCATGGTTCCGGTGAAACCCGTATGGCCGTAACTGCTGTAGCTCACACATTCGCAAGTTGGCCCACCCTTACCCTGCACAGGCCTATCGAAGCCCAACCCCCTGCGATTGCCATTGCCATCGGGTTTGCAGAACTGGCATTTGGTGAATTCCGCGATCACTTCTTCGCTCAAGTAGCGGTTTCCAGCGTAGACCCCTTTGTTCAGCAGCATCTGCATCAGTTTGGCCAGATCGGCCGCATTGCTGAAGAGTCCGGCATGTCCGGCAACACCGCCCTTCATCGCCGCACCTGGGTCGTGCACATCGCCCCAGATCTGCCGCTGCCTGAAGATCACATCGTATTCCGTAGGCGCGATCCGTTCGTTCGGGAACTTTTCCAGCGGTTTGTAGGTCATCGTCGCAGCGCCCATCGGCTCATAGAAAGTGGCCGAGAGATAGCGATCCAATGGTTGTTCCGTGATCCGCTCGATCATTTCCTGCAGCAGGTAATAACCCATGTCGCTGTACAGGTATTCGCCCCTCGCGCCCAACGGTGTATTCAACACCCAGGTCAAAAGACTGTCCTTGTATGTGTTGTTGAGATACAACCGATCGGCGATGCGGATGCCGTGCGTGGCCGTGGCGGAGTCGCTCGTGAGGCCCGGTGTCAGTTCTCCATCCTTCATCAACCGTGTATAGAACGGCACGAACGACTTCAGGCCGGCCTGATGCGTAAGGATGTCGCGCAGCTGCATGCGCGCATGCGCGGTGTGCCGATCCTGCAATTCAGGAAGGTATTTTCCAAGCGGTCGATCCAGATCGATCTTTCCTTCATCCACCAATTTCATTAAGGCGAGCGTGGTGCTTGCCACTTTGGTCACCGAGGCCAGATCGTAGATATCATCGGGTCGTACAGCCCTTTTATTCTCGTAGGTCGAATGGCCGTATGCCTTGTTCATCACCACCTGGCCATCCACGGAAACGAGCACCACACAACCCGGATAAGCCTGCGCTTTGATCCCTTTCTCCACGATGTCATCGATCGGCTTCAGATCGAGCGATTGCATGCCGATCTCTTCCGGAAGCGTGAATGATATGTTGCCGTTCGGTTGTTTATCGGTGCCTTTTCCCACCGTGTAGTCTATCGTGGAAGTGATCGGCAATCTTCCGCTCGCCCCGATCCCGCCGAAGATCAGTTGTGAGACAAGATCCTGAGTTTCCTCCGTTTCCTCGTACGCGACGATGATGGACTCCAGATCCTTCGATCCATACACTTTGTTCAAACGGTACGGATTTGCGAAGAGCGCCAGGATCGTGTTGTTCTTGAAGGCGATCTCACGAATGATGTCCAGGCTCGATTCCGGGATCCCGAAATCCTTGTTCAACCGCCAGCTCGTGTTATGCACGGAAACGATCACGTGATCGAATTCATCCAACTGGCGCAATAGCAATTGAAGTGAATCACGGTGGATCGATTTATCGGTCCGGAACATGCTCACGTTCGCATATCGGCGCAGGCCGCGCTGAAAGGCGTTGTCGATCTGATCGCCGATCACCACCGATGCGATGCGCACGCTGTCCAACTGTCCGATCGGCAACGTGCCGTTCCGATCCTGCAGGACTGTAAGAGCTCCTGCGTAAAGCTGGCGCCGTAGCAGGCGTGCAGACATCGTATTCAGGTCCTCGTAAAGCCCCTGGATCTGCACTGGCCTGTATCTGGCCAGGCCGGCCCATTCCTTCGCGCGAAGGATCTTCAGGCATTTGTGATCGATCATCGCCATATCGATCTCCCCGCTGTCCACCGCCTGGCGGATCCGTTGGATCGCTTTGATCGGATCCTGCGGGAAGAGCATAACATCATTGCCTGCGATCAAGGCCTTCAATTCGATCTCTCCGGGCTGGCTTCCGTTCACCACACCTTTCATGTTCAGCGCATCGGTGAACACAAGGCCGCGGAAACCGATCTCCTTCTCCAAAAGATCGCTCACCATGGGTTTGCTGAAGGTGCTGGGCAATCCCTTGGTGGTATCAAGCGCCGGCACTTCAAGATGTGCCACCATCACTGCGCTCAGGCCTTCATCCACCAACCGCTGGAAAGGATACAGTTCGATCGAATCGAGCCGCAATTTGCTGTGCGCGATCACCGGCAGGCTGTAGTGCGAATCCATATCGGTATCGCCGTGTCCTGGGAAATGCTTCGCTGTTGCGATGACGCCGCCTTTCTGCAGGCCACGCATGTAGGCGATCCCCTTGCGGGCCACGTTCTCCCGATCCTCGCCGAAACTGCGATCGTTGATCACCGGGTTCATCGGGTTGTTGTTCACATCCAGCACCGGACTGAAGCTCACATGCACACCAAGGCGCTTCATCTGGCGGGCGATCTCCTCCCCCATGTCCTCGATCAGCGCTTCATCCTTGTGCGCGCCCAAGGTCATCTGCCGCGGAAAACGGATCGTACTGTCCAGCCGCATGGCAAGGCCCCACTCCAGGTCCATGCCCAGCAGCAATGGGGTTCTTGCGAGGGATTGATACTGGTTGGTGAGCTTTGCCTGGCGGATCGGCCCACCCTGGAAGAAGATCAATCCACCGATCTTGTGCTCTGAAACGAGCGACGCGATCTCCTTCTCATGCTTCGCATCCTTGTTGCTGAAGGCGGCCACCATCATCAACTGGCCGATCTTCTCATCCAACGTGAACGTGCTGAACATGGAATCTGCCCAGGGCGTTGCGGTGGCAAGGAACGATGGCGCAGGCGTGGATCGCGGCGGATCATCGCCGGGCACTCCGCCGATCGAAAGCGCGGCCGTACCGAGCAACGCATAAAGGAAAAGACTTCTTCTCATGGACATCGCCAAAACTATCCGGGCCATCTTTGCGATGAACGCATCAGGAACGGCACTTTTAAACAGGAATATTTGGGAAAGGTTACCCATACCGCCTCTTCTGTGGCGCCC
This sequence comes from Bacteroidota bacterium, assembly GCA_023430945.1. Taxonomy (GTDB): domain Bacteria; phylum Bacteroidota; class Bacteroidia; order Flavobacteriales_F; family PHOS-HE28; genus PHOS-HE28. The sequence goes on along the minus strand of JAEYYE010000129.1, from coordinate 2,168 downwards.
GTTGAACAAATGGACGGCAGTACCTTTGATCTCCGATCCATGTGAACCCGATGGAAGCGCCGAAATTCTCCGCCATGTTCAGTCTTTTCCGCGCCAGCGCGCCCAAAGGCTTCAACCTGGCCACGCGCTACTACGATCCGCTGAAGGAAGAACGTGAGGAACGGCTTCAACGTCTGCGGAAGGAACAGGCCGCTGATGTTCCAGCGTTCGATCGGGAACTCATGGCCCGCCGCATGCGCCATTCCTGGCAACGCCAGAGCAGTGGCCGCACGCAACTCGTGCGGTTGGTACTGATCATGGCCGTGGTGCTCATCATCCTTTATTACCTCATCTTGAGCTTCGGCTTGCTGGAGCGTTGGAATGGCTGATCTGATACGGCTGCTGCCCGACCATGTCGCCAACCAGATCGCGGCCGGTGAGGTGGTGCAGCGCCCCGCCAGCGTAGTGAAGGAATTGCTCGAGAACAGCGTGGACAGTGGCGCCACACGGATCGTGCTGGTGATAAAGGATGCGGGCCGCACCCTCGTGCAGGTGACCGACAACGGGCGTGGAATGGGCCCCAACGATGCGCGCGTCTGTTTCGAACGGCACGCCACGAGCAAGATCCGCCTTGCCGACGATCTGCAGGTGATCACCACCAAGGGTTTCAGAGGCGAAGCACTAGCCAGCATCGCGGCGATCGCACAGGTGGAACTGCGCACGCGTGAACACGATGAGGAATTGGGCACCCGCGTGCTGATCGAAGGAAGCAGGATCCTCGCCCAGGAACCGATCGCGACCGCAGCGGGAACCACGATCTGCGTGCGAAGCCTGTTCTACAACGTTCCGGCGCGTCGGCAATTCCTGAAGAGCGATGGCGTGGAGTTGAAGCATGTGATGGATGAATTCCATCGCGTGGCGCTGGCGCACCCGGAGATCTCGTTCCAGTTGATCAACAACGATCACGAGGAATTCAACCTGCCGGGGCATCCGATCGAAAGCGATGCCTCACCGATCGGGGCGATGCGGCATCGCGTGGTACATCTTTTCGGGCGCAAGTATGATGAGCGCCTGGTGCCGGTGGAAGAACGAACGGAATTGATCCATGTGACCGGGTTCGTGGGCAAACCGGAATTCGCAAAGCGATCGCGCGGCGAACAATACTTCTTCGTGAACCATAGGTTCATCCGCAGCAATTACCTGGAACACGCGGTACGCAAGGCCTACAACGAACTGGTATCGCGCGAGAATTACCCTTCATGGTTCCTGTTCATCCAGCTCGATCCGGCGCAGATCGACATCAACATACACCCCACCAAGACCGAGATCAAGTTCCGCGACGATCGGATGGTGTATGCGATCGTACATGCGGCGGTGCGCCGCGCACTGGGGCGGTTCAATATCGTTCCAAGCCTCGATTTCGAGCAGGAACCTTCGCTGATCGCAGCGTATTCCGGCGGATCGCAGGAACAGGCACCACCGGCGCCAGTTGTACCTGCCTGGCGGCCGCACGATCTTGGATCCTTCAGCATACCTCCCCGGCCCAGTCCTGAAGGCTGGCAGCAATTGTTCGGTCTGGAGCAGCCCAAGATCGGATCGGAGCAAGTGCAGCAGAAGATCCTTCCTTCGCGTGAGCTGGAGGGTTCGCCGGGGGAACGGCCTGTGCTGCAATTGCATGCCACTTACATCATCGCACACCTGCGCAGCGGATACATGATCGTGGACCAGCACCGCGCACACGAACGGATCCTGTATGAACGCCATTTGAAGGAACTCGCTTCGGGTGCCGGACCGAGCCAGACACAGCTTTTCCCTCGCAACGTTGAATTGAACGCTGCCGATCATTCACTCGTGGAGGAACTGATGCCGGATCTGCGATCGCTCGGTTTCGATGTGCAATTGTTCGGCGGACGCACCGTGCAGATCAACGGGATGCCGGCGGAAGCGACCGATGAGGATCCCGCTCGATTGCTGGAAAGCCTGCTGGAACAACTGAAGAACGAAAAAGCCTCGATCAAGAACGAACGCCACGCGATCCTGGCGCGCGGCATGGCACGCAGCCTGGCCATGCGCAGTGGCAGGATACTGGCCCCGCGTGAAATGCACGATCTCATCGACCGGCTGTTCGCCTGCGAAATGCCTTACTTCACGCCCGGTGGCAAACCCACGTTGATCACCTACTCCATGGA
>JAEYYE010000117.1 GCA_023430945.1 Bacteroidota bacterium | reverse complement strand
AGATGATGATGTTCAATTCGGTCTCCTTGCCCACCTGCACGGAAGCGCTCTTGCTCTGTCCGTTCGCGGAGAAACGGGCGTCGGACGAGGGCATGCAGTTGAACTTGTGGAAATCGGCACAGGCGCTCTGGGCCACGATCTGCTGGGCGCAGAGCAGCGGCAGAGCGAGCAATATGGTCCTGGTGATGCGGTTCATGGCCTATGATCTTGTTTGGTCTTCGGGACGGGTTATCTCTTCTCTCAAGCTGCCTACCGCCGCGGAAAGATCGGCGTAGATCTCCGGCGTAATGGTGATCTGCACATCGCCGCCGATCACCAGCTTTTCGTTCTTCTGTTGCGGGATCTGTTGCAGGTGTTTCACGTCCATGCGATCGTACACATCGCGGATCTTCACCAGTTGTTCCCTGAATTGCTGCACATCGGCATCCTCCACCTGGGTATCCATGATCGAGATCAGATGCTCTAGGGTCACCTTCTGCTCACCGATCCGCTCGGTGAACGCCTCGCTCTGGCCGAAGGCTTCCACCTGGCTCAGCATAAGGTGCATGCTTTCCACCCAGCCACCGCCGAGCACCAGTGCAAGTGTCGATCCCATCTGTTCATCCTGCAGCTTTTCGTAGGCCTTCAGGTAAACGGTGTTGCTGATCACCTCCAGGCTGTCGCCGCGGGTTATGTTCTTCTCCAGCCGCGCGAAATCCACATCATCGAAAGCCGTGGCGATGCCCAGCGATTCCGAAAGTTTCTTGGTGGTGACGTAGTAGCGGGCCACCTCAACGTTCAGGTTGAACTGGCTGGCGTACACCAGATCGGTGGAATAGATGCCGAAATTGATCGCGCGCCCTTTGCGGCTCACGTATTTTTCAGCGTTCGTCGTAGGGTTCAGCATGCGCTTGTGGCCTTCACCGGCAAGGTCCTTTACCAGGCTGAACAGTTCATTGGGGGTGGGCATCTGGTAGATCCGGGCCGCCGTGGCGTCCGCATCTTCACCGCCGATCACCAGCGGTGGTGCCTTTTCCTCCACACTTTTCTCTGGGCCTCCGCAGGCTGCGAGCAGCAACAGCAGCGCGGCCGGTACATGGATCTTCTTCATTGGTGGGGCGTGGTTGGTGGTGTGGTCTCGTTGGGCGGGCCATTCCTACGCATTACGAAGGAATATGGTTACAACAGGGCTTTCTTGTGCGCAGCGGATTACTTTTGCGCCGCTTTTTCAACAACCATATGGCAGGCAACAGAACATTCACTATGATCAAGCCCGAGGCAATGGCCGCCGGCAATGCAGGCAAGATCCTGGACATGATCATCAGCAGGGGATTCAAGATCATCGCGCTCAAGTACACGCGCCTTTCTTCCGAAGAAGGCGGCAAGTTCTACGAAGTGCACAAGGAGCGCCCCTTCTATGGAGAGCTTGTCGATTACATGGCCAGCGGACCGATCATGGCGGCGATCCTGGAGAAGGAGAATGCCGTTGAGGATTTCCGCAAACTGATCGGCGCCACCGATCCGGCCCAGGCCGAGGAAGGCACGATCCGCAAGCGGTTCGCGGAGAGCAAGGCGAAGAACGCCGTGCATGGCAGCGATAGCGACGAGAACGCCACGATCGAAGGGAATTTCTTCTTCAGCGGAAGGGAACGTTTCTGATCTACCCGGGCAGATCCCCCCGGTCGAGCTTCACGTATTCCGCGAGGATCTCCGGGTCGCGTGGGATCTCGATCCATTGCACCTGGTCGTGGCCGATGCGCATCCATGCTTCGCAGAGGAAACCATCCATGCGGTAGAGATGTACGTTGTGCCCGCCATGGCGGCGTGAATCCAGGTACTCGCCTTTTTGTTGCAGTTGAAGCAGGCGTTCCCCGAGCCGCAGGGCCATGAACTGCTTTTCAGCCTCGCCCGGCATTGATCAGCGGGTGAGCGCGCGGATCACCATCACGATCACGCAACCCAGGAACATCAGCAGGCTTATGCGATTCACCCCGTGCATGAAGCGAAGGCTCGGATCGGGGTTCGATCGGCCGAAGATGTTCATCGGGTTGAGGTAATGAAGCAAACGCTGCAGGAACATGGCTCACCTTTTCTGCCGTGAATCTACGCAGCTTCCGGCGGAACTACATCACCGGCCTGCGGGGAGCCACGGATCGGATGCTACCGGAAGGAGATCCGGTTCACCGCATAACGGCCACTGCCGAAGAAGAAGATCGCAAGGAAGATGAACAGGTACAGCAGGCTCATCTCCTTTTGCTTGAAGGGATCATCGCCGTGTACCATGAAGGCCGCCACCGCCATGCCGATGATCAGCGGGATCGTCGCGAACCGCGTCCACATGCCCAGCGCGACCAGCGCGGCGCAGAAGAATTCGGCGAAGGTGATCAGCGCAAGCGAAACGGCCGGACTTACGCCGAACGGATCGGAGAACGTCTCCATCTTGTCGGCGAACCCGATCAGTTTGGGCCAGCCGTGCTGGTAGATCATGGATCCGCCCGCGCCAACGCGCAAGATCAGGTAACCCACATCCTCATTGATCGGATCGCTATTGAACAACATTTCGTTTCCGGATTCTACGCGAAGGTAGATGTCCGATCGGCGCGCAGCGATCCGGCGGATCGATGTTTTCCACCACCTGAACGGAACATTTTTCCCGGCAGGCGCGTACAAATGGGCGATGAAGATCCTGATCACCCTCGCAGCCCTGGCCGCTTCACCCATAATGTTCGCCCAACACAGCACGGGTGATCTCGCCGGTGTGGAAGCAAAGGCGGACGACCAGCGCACCCCGGCGCCATCCATCGCCGAGGCCGCGAC
>JAEYYE010000064.1 GCA_023430945.1 Bacteroidota bacterium | reverse complement strand
GGACAATTGCTTCCCATCGGTCTGCACGTTCAATTGATAGGTGCGCCCGTTCTCACCGAAAAGCTCGGTGCTTGTCCAGATGCAGATGTTCGCGCTGGCCAGCAACCCCACATCGAAGCCTGTGAGGCCGGCGGCCAGTTCAAGTTGTTCAGGCGTAAGTGCGGAACTGCAGATCTTGGTAAGCGTGAAAGAAGTGTTGCCATCGTTGATCACAACATCGGCCTCAGAGATGAAGCTCGATGCGATGGATGTGATGGATGTTGGTGCGAAATATCCCTGGGTACGCGTGAGCAGAACCACGGGCGGCGCGCCGGTCTCGATGTAACCTTCCACCACCACCCGCGGTTCGGTCTCGGGCAGATCCACTTCGATCTCCTTCTCGCAGGAAGTGAACAAAAGCCCCAGGCAGGAGAACAGGATGATGTGCCGCTTCATCAGAAACTGAAATTCCATGTTACAGAAGGAAGGATCGAAAAGAGCGACACCTGCTTCGCTACGATCTGGAAAGTGCCGGCCGAAGGATCACCGGTGCCATCGAAGTAGATGAAGAACGGATTCGCGCGATTGTACACGTTATATACACCGAAGGTCCAGCTGCTCTTCCAGCGCCGTTCCACCTCACTTGTTTCACCTGTGACCGGATCGGCCACGATACGCGTACGTGGATTCGTGAGCGTGGCGCCGATATCCATGCGATGGTAAGGCACCATGCGGTAGCCGTTGCGATCGGTGAATTCGCTCACCAAACGGCCCTCGATGAAATACCGGTTCACAGGAAGTGTCACGGCCTGGCCGGTGGCGTAAACAAAGGTGCCGGAGAAGTTCCAGCGCTGGTTCAGATCGTAAGAGACAACGATGCTCAGATCGTGCCGGCGATCCCAGCGGCTCGGGAATTCGCGGCCTTCATTCACATCGGGGAATTGCCGCATGGTTCGGCTCCATGTGTATCCGGCCCAGCCGTTCAACTTGCCGCGCACCTTCTTCACGAAAAATTCCGCGCCGTAACTGTAACCATCACCATATACCAGCAGCGCATCGTAATTCGTGTTGCCGCCTTCCTGCGGTTGCGCGCCTTCGGCATACTCGATCAGGTTCTCCATGTCCTTGTAATAGACTTCCACGGAGGTCTCGAAAAGATGGTCCTTCAGATCGCGGAAATAGCCAGCGGCGTATTGTGTACCGATCTGCGGCTGCACGTTGGTGCTGCTGGGGATCCAAACATCGGTAGGCAATGCAACGGAGCTGAAACTTGCCAGATGCACATACTGCTGTCCGCGGTTGTAAGAAGCCTTGATGCTGCTCTTTCCATCGATCCTATAACGCACCGAAGCACGTGGCTCCAAGGCTGAATAGGAAGCGATCGGATCGCCGGGATCGAATTGTGTGGTACCGGCAGGATCGCCGCGCTCATCGAAATCGTACCGACGGAAAGGCCCAACGTGATGGAACGTGGTGAAACGAAGACCGGCGTTCAACCGGATCTGATCGGTGATATCGAACTCATCCAGCACGTACACCGCAGCTTCATGCGCATGAAGCAAAGGCGGAACATCGATGTCGAAATCCACATCGCCGCTGTTCACGCTCACGGTGCTGGTGGTATAGATGTGCTTGATGTACTGGCCGCCGTATTTCAATTGATGGCCCGCTTTCGGATAATGGGAAAGGTCCACCTTCAAACCGACATCCTTGATCCCGCTGAAAAGTTCGAATCCGAATTCATCCTGCTCGGCATTGAAAGCGAACGAATAATCACTGAACGTGGCGGTGGCGTTCATGAACAAGCGCGGGCCGAACACATGGTTCCAACGCGCCGAAACCGTTGCATTTCCCCACGGAATGGTGAAAGCTGGATCGCCTGCTTCACGACCGGTGAACGTGAACACATCGCGTCCGAAATAGCCGCTGAGGAAGATCCTGTCCTTGTCGCTGAGCCGATAGTTCGCCTTCGCATTCAGATCATAGAAATAATAGCCCGATCCTGAAAGTTGCGAATCCTTGTTGATGAAGGGACGAGTCAATACATCGATGTATGTGCGTCTTCCGGACACGATGAACGAGCTGCGATCCTTCACGATCGGACCTTCGAGCGTCAACCGTGAAGAGATCAACCCGATCCCGCCCTGGCCGTGGAATTCCTTCGAATTCCCTTCCTTCATGGTGATGTCGAGGACCGAAGCGACGCGCCCGCCGTAATTGGCAGGCATTCCGCCTTTGATCAATTCAACGTTACGCACCGCATCCGCATTGAACACACTGAAGAATCCGAAGAGATGGCTTGCGTTGTACACGGTGGCATCATCCAGCAGGATCAGGTTCTGGTCCGGGCCGCCGCCGCGCACATAGAAACCGCTGTTCCCTTCACCATTGTTCTGCACACCTGGAAGGAATTGGATCGTTTTCAGGATATCCACTTCGCCGAGAAGTGCAGGCAGGGTCGCCAGGCGTTGCACATCCAGATCCACTGTGCCCATCTGTGTGCCTTCGGTGTTCTCTTCACCCCGCTCGCCGATCACTTCGAATTCCTTCGCGATGATCGCTTTCGGCTGCGCTTCGATGTTGATCACCTGATCGGCGGAAAGATCCACTTCGCGGATGAAGTCCTCGTAACCGATGAAGCTCATCACGATCGTGTGTTTTCCTGGCGAAAGGTTCAGCACATAGTAACCGTAGACGTTCGTTGAGGTCCCCTTCATCGTCTCGCGCACGTACACGTTCGCGCCGATCAACGCTTCGCCGCTACTGGCGTCGCGCACGTGCCCGCTCACCGAGAAATTGGATTGTGCGAATGTGGTGCTGATCGAGATCCCGATCAGGAATGAAAGAAGTGAAAGCCGCATGAAGGGGAGCAAAATTACTGGCACCCGAAAGTGTCCCTATCACCGATCGTGTAATTCCATGTTAATAAGTCCTTTTACAGAATGACCTTTCAACTTGATCGAGAGCAGCGGCAGCAACACCTTTGGCCCACACATCCAGCAACCATGAACACGTTCATACGCAAATACAACTCAGGGCTGCTTACCGCAGGCATTTATCTTTTCCTGGTGATCTTCGCGTTGGTGGTCACCTTCGGGAACTGATCTGAATTTATTCAGAGTACGCGATGGTGGAGAGCAGCGCGTTCTCCGCCTGCCGCGAATCGAGCCGTGTGTGCTGTACCACTACAGGCACATCACTTTCGATCACACTGGCGAAATCGGTCCCCAACGGGATCGGTTCGGGATCTTTCAGATCGTTGAAACGAAGATGCAGCGTTCGCTGAGCGCCGATCGAAATTTCGTAAGGCCCGGCAGGATCGCGATCCGCGTAGAAAATGGTGAGCTTGATGTTCGCAACCCGATCACCGGTATTCAGGATGCACGCCGTTTCATGACTGGTGAATTCCGGCTCCGGTCCATTCCCGTATGCGGGAATATATCCTTCGGCGATCACCCACACTTTTCTTCCATACGCTTTCATCTGATCGGATCTTTCGATCGGATCGCACAAGCATTGTACCGTGGCGGGTCACATCCTTCTATACCACCCTTTGATCCGCTCGCGATCAAGCACGCTCTGCCAATCGCGGCCGAAAGCATGGTCCCACATGTGCGGCAGGTTGTAGGCCACCTCGGCCATGGCATCGATCGTGGTTTCGTCCCAATCGTTCGCCAGGCCTTGCGGAATGTGCACTCCGTTGTGTTTTACCATGGATCGGAATTCCTGTACGTAGTCGCCGTAGACATCTTCCAGCTTATCGAAGGCGATGCAGTTGGCCAGGCAGTGATGGATCTCCAGCACCTTGCCGAGCCCATAGCTCAGCGCATGACACACGCCAACCTCGCTGTACGTAAGGCTGAGACCGCCCATGTAACTCGCCACCATCAGCTTTTCATCACTCTTCGGATCGCGGCGATCGAGCTTCGTGTAGACCTCACGGCACATGTCCAGCCCCTTTTCGCTGTACGCCTCCGCGAAGGTGTTCTTCTTGGTGCCGGTGATCGCTTCCACGCTGTGGATGTACGTATCCATGCCCGTGTAGAACCATTGATCGGTCGGTACCGAAGCGATCAGATCCGGATCTAGCACGATCTGATCGAAGACCGTCCAATCGCATTTGAGGCCCAGCTTTTTCACCGGCCCTGTGAGCACGGCCGTCATGCTCACCTCGGCGCCCGTACCGCTGATCGTGGGTACGCCGCAATGGTAGATCCCGGGCTTCTTGATCAGGTTGAGGCCCTGGTACTGCACGCTGCTGCCTTCATTGGTGAACATGAGCGAAAGTGCTTTCGCCACATCCATCACATTACCGCCACCGATCCCGATCACCCCGGCCGGCAGCCCGCGGCGGCTGAGGATATCATCCCGCAGACCATCGATCTGTTCGGTGCTGGGTTCCTTGGCGGTGCTGCAGAAGATCAGTTCATCGCTCGCAGCATTCGGAATGCGTGCCAGGAATTCCGGCTTATCCTGGAAATAATGGTCCACGAGAAAGACCATGAAGCCCGTGCGGTGCGGCTCCAGTATCTCACCGAGCCTGCCGAAGCTGCCGCGGCCGTAGCATGTCTTTGTAACGCTCTTGAAGTTGCGGAAGAGGTCCATTCGATCAGATGATCAGATGATGAGATGATCAGATGATGGCTTTCTCACTGATCGGCCGCAAAGGAAAGGCTTCTGGATCTGTTCCCTCTCCTTGGGAGAGGGTTAGGGTTTTGGGCGTGCCCCTTCGCAAAGCCTTCGGGTCGGGCTATCCGCTGCAAATCCTCGCTACGCTGCGGGTTTTCCACTTCTATCCCTCACGCAAAATGCGGTCAAGAGAATGATCACGGCACACTGCTCGATGCCACATTCGGCGAAGCCTGTCCTGTTCTTGAACTTGATCTCGATCGGGCCCACGCATGGCACCGATCTGCGCTAACAAGACCGATGATGCCAGTTTACAAAGACCTCGCAGCATCCACCGATCGCATCACACGTTCCGCTCGATGAACTTCACGATCTCGCCAGCGATGTCCTGCTTCGTTGCGCCTTCGATCCCTTCCAGGCCGGGACTCGAATTCACTTCGATCACCAGCGGACCGCGATCGCTTTGCAGCATGTCCACGCCGGCCACGTGAAGACCGAGCGCTTTCGCCGCTTTTATCGCGGTCACTTCCTCTTCATGCGTCAGCTCGATCAATTGGGCGGTGCCGCCACGATGCAGGTTACTTCGGAATTCACCTTCCTTGCCAGTTCGCTTCATCGCCCCCACCACCCTTCCATCCACCACGAATGCGCGGATGTCGACGCCACGGCTTTCCTTGATGAATTCCTGCACGATCACGCGTGCCTTCAAACTGTTGAACGCTTCACAGACCGCTACTGCGGCTTTCTTTGTTTCGGCGAGCACTACGCCCAGGCCTTGTGTTCCCTGGAGCAATTTGATGATGCAAGGTGCACCGCCCACATTGTCCACCACGTTCGCCACATCCTTGCTGTAGTTGGTGAACACTGTCTTCGGGATGCCGACGCCACTGCGCGTAAGGATCTGCATGCTCCGCAATTTGTCGCGGCTCCGTACCAGCGCCTGGCTTTCCGTGGTGGTGAAAACCTTCATCATCTCGAATTGGCGGACCACCGCAGTGCCATAGAACGTAACGCTGGCACCGATCCGGGGGATCACCGCGTCCACATCCTCCAACGGATTTCCGTTGTAGAGCACCTGCGGCTTCTTCCGCTCGATAAGGATGTCACATTTGATGTGGTTGATCACCCGGCAATGATGACCGCGCGATTCACAGGCTTCCACCAACCGGCGGGTGGAATACAGTTTACTGTCCCGCGAGAGGACTAGGATGTTCATTGGGAAAAAGGAGGAACTGTGGCAAATGTATGGTTGCGACCGATCCGTAGACATGCTGTTGGCACGAATGCTGTTCGATCCAAGGCATGGGCCGGATGCTTGATATCCTTATCGTATTGATCCTCGCAGCCTGGCTGCTGGGCTGGATCTTTTCAGTGATCGTTGGCGTGTTCATCCATGTATTGCTGGTGTTCGCGCTGATCGCGATCGGATTCAGGATCTACTGGTGGTTCAAGCAAAGGCGTGAAAGACGAAGATCCGCAAGCCCCGATCGGTCAAGCTGATCGGATCACTGCCGCGCTTCGGCGGCCTTCAGTGTGTTCATCAAAAGGCTTGTGATCGTCATCGGTCCAACTCCGCCGGGAACCGGCGTGATCAGGGCGCACTTCGGTGCCACGGCTTCAAAATCCACATCACCGGCGATCCTGTAGCCTTTGGTGCTCGCTGGATCCTCGATCCGGTGGATGCCCACGTCGATCACCACCGCGCCTTCCTTCACCATATCGGCGGAAATGAAACCGGCCTTTCCGATCGCCACGATCAGGATATCAGCTTCGCGCGTGATCGAACCGAGGTCTCGGGTGCGGCTGTGTGCGAGCGTAACGGTGCAATTCGCGCCGCGGTTGTTGCGGCTCATGAGTATGCTCATCGGCGTACCCACGATATTACTGCGGCCGACGACCACGCAATGTTTTCCAGCAGTCTCAACCCGGTAATGATGCAGCAGTTGCATGATCCCGTTCGGTGTCGCCGGAAGAAACCCGGGAACGCCGATCACCATGCGGCCAACGTTCATGGGATGGAAACCGTCCACGTCCTTCGCCGGATCGATCGCAAGGGTGATCGTTTCAGCGTTGATGTGCGCTGGAAGCGGAAGTTGCACGATGAACCCATCGATCTGCGGATCGGAATTCAGTTCCTTCACGATCGAAAGCAATTCCTGTTCGGAGATGTCCGCGGGCCGCTGGATCAACGTGCTTTGGAAACCGACTTTTTCGCACGCCTTCACCTTGTTATCCACATAAGTGCGGCTTGCGCCATCGTCGCCGATCAGCACCGCTGCAAGGTGTGGTGCACGCCCACGGCTTGCGATAAGTGCGGCGGTCTTCGCTGCGATATCCTCCCGGATCGCCGCCGAAGCGGCCTTGCCATCAAGTAATTGATATGTCACTTGTGGAGCCTGCATCACCATTTACGGCGGGTTGAAGGTAACAAGCGCCGGCCTCAGCCGATCGGATCAATCCTGGAACCGGATCGAATTGAAATACCGTTCCATCCTTCTGCGCTGGTCCGGACCGAAGGCCATACCCGGCGTTCCGGCGTTCAGCACGATCGCATGATCCTCGTGCAGGTACATGGCGATCCCCATTTGCACATCATCCGCATTCACGAACCATCCGCTGCGCGAAGGCACAGCGGATACGACCGGAATTGATCCTTCGGCCTGCACTGCGTTCGCCCGATCCACGAAAATCTTCCAGATAAGGTCCGCCCGCTCACCGGCTTCGAGCGTCATCAATTGCTTTGGTACCTGGAAATGGCTGGCCACATAGGTGATGCCCGAATCGGCCGAAATAGCGATGTTCATCCGCACTTTCTCACCAGCGATCTCCAGCTCACCGGTCTGTTCGCCGTTCTGCACCGGCATCTCGATCGTGAAAGCGGCATCCGATGTTCCAGTGGCGATCGGCCAATCGCTGGACGGACCTGAACTGCAACCGATGAAAAGGATGGCGCTAAGACACCACCTCGAGAAGGAGAAGCACATACTGTACGATGAAGAAAAGTGAAAGGGAAAGTGCAATGCCCTGCAGTACGACGAGCGTACGAACAACTGCCGGCCATGTTCCGAACTGCGGGATCACATAGAGCATGACAGCAAAAAAGATGGAGCAGGAAAGTGAGATCACGGCGCGAGAGAGCGCATTCACCACGCAAACACAAAGCTGCAGGTAGCTCTGGTGATCGGTGGAAGCGGCCAGCACCAGCAACCCCAGAAGAAAGAGCGATCCTGCCAGTAGTCTATCTCTCTGATCCATCAGCTATGAGAAGAAAGAAAGGGGGATCTTGCTGAACAAGTCCCCCTTTCCAGGCTTGAAGTTCAGAGCTTAGGACTTCTCGCAGTTGCAGGTACCGGATACCAGGGCTGCAGATGCCTTGCAAGCATCTTCGTAAGCCTCAACATCCTTTTTCTTACCGCACACCTCAGGGTTGTTCACGGTTTGTGCGCTTGCGCCAGTACCCCAAGTGTAGGAACACGTGCTGCATTTCTTGCAGGAAGGCAGTGTAAAGCTGAATGCTGCCACTGCGAAGAAGAGGAGAGCCTTTTTCATCGTTGGTTTGTTGATTGGTCGGCGAAAATAGAAGGCAGGCCCGAATTAGCAAATTTTATTTTTTCCCATCGGCGAAATTCTTCCTCTGCTCCATATATTCCTTTTCCTTCTCTGTGAGCGCAACTCCCTTGTAGTGAAGGAACAAGTTAGCGTAGGTGGTCTTCGAAAGTGCGTAGAGGTATGGAGCGAAAATGAACAACGCCGCCAGGATCGCACCGATGTACCAGCCGATCGAAGCATCAGGCGCCAGCACGTACACGGCCACGTACACCGCAACGAAAAGCATCACGCCGTAGCCATAGGAAACGTACATGGCACCGTAAAAGAATCCCGGCTCCGGTTCGTAGCGGCGCTCACAAACGGGACATTTCTCCAGATTGTCCCCGATCGTACTGAGGTGGTACGGATTCCGATCCACGAAGAATTCACCTTCATGGCAATGCGGGCACTTGAACTTGAAGATGCTGTAGAGCTTCGATCCCTTGGAGAACATCGCCCGCAAAGATCGCGCTTATTCCTCCGGAACGCGCTTGAGCGAGATCGAGTCGATGTAGTAGTAGGCGTACTTGTTGTCGTAGCCTTCGATCAAACGTTGCGATTCGAGCCCCACGTACGGAAAGATCCCGATCACGATCGCCTGCTCCCCGCCCATCGCCTTGAATTTTCCTTTCACCTCGGTCCATTTCCCCTTTTCAGAGATGATCTCATCCAGGTACACATCGGGGATCTCTTCCATGAACTTACGGTGGTTGTACTTCTGCGGATCCTTCCACATGAACGCACCGATGCCCAGGATGCTGCGATCGCTATTACCCGAAAGTGCCACTTGGAAACTCACTTCATAGGTCGCGCCCTTGGTAAGCGGCATGATCAATTCACCCTGCAGATACTCGGAATATGAATTCCAACCGGGTTTGAAGGTATCCTCCTGATCGACCGCATCGGGATTGAAGCGCACATCATCCTTCCAACCCATGAAGCCCGCGTACCGATCGCCTTCGATCGGTTCGATCGAACCATAATCGTTGGCTGGAATGCCTACTGTTTTGGCCGATGCCTTCTTGTCGAAAAGTTCCGAAAGGGCCAGCGTCACGTTCTTCCAGCCTTCGGCGAAATGGAACTGATCGTACGTGTTCGGGAACTTGGTCACGGTCTCGAACGTACCGTTGCGCACCAATTCCATATTCTCATCCTGCGCAGCGCAGGGAAGAGCGATGGACAAGAGAAGGGCTGCGCCGATGTGTCGGTGTCTGATCATAGGTCTGGCTTTACAGGTTGTTTGGATCGGCCTGTGGGGACCGCGGGCAAGGTAAGAAAGCCTTCCTTTTCAGCGGTCCTTCAGCTTGCTGGCAAACACCGTGCGGAATTTCTCCAGCTTCGGCTGGATCACCATGCGGCAATAGCCCTGATCGCCGTTCTGCGCGTAATAATTCTGGTGATAATCCTCCGCTTCATAGAATGTTGAAGCCGGAGTGATCTCCGTTACGATCGGTGCGCGGAAGGCGCCGCTTGCATCCAGTTCCTTCCTGTAATGCTCGGCGATCCGCTTCTGTTCTTCGGTATGGTAGAAGATCGCCGAGCGGTATTGCGTGCCAACATCGGCACCCTGGCGGTTGAGCGTGGTGGGATCGTGGGTGCGCCAGAAGACCTCGAGCAATTCCGGCAGCGAAAGCATCTTCGGATCGTAAACGATCCGCGCGACCTCAGCATGCCCTGTATTGCCGGTGCAGACTTCCTTGTAACTCGGGTTCTTCACATGGCCGCCCATGTAACCGGAAGTGACGGACTTCACACCTTTCAGTTCAAGAAAGATCGCTTCGATGCACCAGAAACAACCGGCGCCAAGTGTGATCGTGTCCAGACCTTCAGTGGGATCTTGTTGCATCGCGTTGATCTGCGGAAATGGATCCGCTTCAGTGTTACCGGCCTTTCCGCTGCATGCGAGAAGGATGAGAGGTGCAAAGATCGCAAGGTAACGGGGCATATGCTGAAGCTGGATCATCGTTGGTGCTTCAACAACGCAGGATGGGGGTAAAAA
>JAEYYE010000048.1 GCA_023430945.1 Bacteroidota bacterium | reverse complement strand
GAACTATCGTTCTGCGCGCCCAGTCCGGTGAGGCAGAGAAGCAGTAGGATCAGGAGGGGACCACGCATGGATCAGGCTTGTTCGAATCCCTGGATCTTCTGGCGAAGCCCAAGGCCTTCCTTCTCCTCTACCAGCGAATAATATTTCAAGCCCAACGCCACGGCCATGATCGGATAGGTGAGCATGGTCACCAGCATGTTGATCGTCATCATCAGTGCCATGGTGATGGTGTACCAGTCCATGAACTGTTCCTGATCCGGCTGGCCACCATCGAGCGAATTGAAGCCGATTGCGAACGAAACGATCATGGTGGGGATCATCAATGCGTACGCGATCACGGATTGGATCAGGCCCAGGATGATGATCAGCCCGAACGTTTCCCACCATCGTTCCTTGATCAGATGCTGCGATCGTTTCATGGAATCGATCACGCCCTTGCGTTCGATCGCGTGCACGATGTAGGTGAGCGAAAGTGCCACGAATACGTAGACCCCTGGAAAGAAACAGAGCATGGTGCCGATCACCACGAGGATCCCCATCAGCAGGCTTATGCCGATGTAATTCCCGATCTCGGCAATGCTCCGTTTCCAAAGATCGGCGGCGCCCAGTGCATGGTGCTCACCTTTTTCATAGGCCCGCAGGTATTCGTATACGATCGTGATCAACAGCACTATCGTGAACAGCAGGAGAACGTATCCGAGGATCATCGGTACCATCTGCATGAAGCCGTTGAACTGTCCACCTTGGCCCGCGTTCACCATGGTGAGCCGTTGAAGGTCGCCCAGGGACCTGCCGAGCAGGAAACCGGCGATCAGGCCCGGCGGCAGGCAGATCACACCGATCGCACGGAACAGCGGGCGCCAGTTCTGGCGCAGGAACTGGAACGTGGTGGAGATCAGCTGCCCGAAGTCACGGTATTGCCTCAGCGGGATCGGCATTTCGTTCTGCATGGTAGGGAAGGATGATGAAGTAATAGATCACGAACAGCAGTGATGCACCGATGATGGACATGGAGACCGCAGGTTGCATCACCAATGAATGCCGGGTAAGGAACGATTCGATCGCCCCGGCGATGATGAAGACCGGCACCAGGCCGATCACCACCTTGAGGCCCAGGCGTGCGTGATGCCTGAAGCTTTCGCCACGAGTATAGGTGCCCGGAAAAAGCAGGCCATGGCCGATCGTGAGCCCCGCCGAACCTGCGATCACGATCGCCGATATCTCCAGGGTGCCGTGCATCCAAACGGTGAGCAGGCTTTCCTTCAATACACCATGCTGGAAGAAGAAATACTGGAACGAACCCACCATGATGCCGTTGTAGAGAAGGAGCAGGGCGGTGCCGAAGGAAACCGCGATCCCGGCCGCGAAACAGAGCAGGGCCACACGAACATTGTTCAAGGTGATCCCAAGGAACATCACACCTTCATCGTGGCCGCCATATACGGCCATCGGTTCGCCGCGGCGGATGTTATCCAAGGTCATGTCCACGTACCCATCCCCGAGGATCAGGCGCACGAAGGTCTCATCGTGCCGTGCCGAAAGCGCACCGATCGCCATCGCCACGGAGAAGATGAGGAAGGAGAGGAGCAGTTGTTCTCTCGTTCGCGCCAGTGCGAGCGGCACTTCCTGCCGCCAGAAGGTGATCAGTCTTCCCTTCGGTGTTCGTTGGTTGCGGTAGATGTGATGGTGCAGACGGGACGCAAGACCGTTGAGGTACTCGGGCACCTTGCTCCCTGGATAGAAAGTTCGCGCGTAGGAAAGATCGTCGTTGAGCTGGATGTAGAGATCCGATGCTTCATCGGCGCTCAACTTGTCCAGGCCGGTAACGACCTGTTCGAGCCGCTGCCATTTCGACTCGTTCTTTTTGATGAAGGCAGCTTCGCGCATCGGCGGCGGATCGATCAAACATAAGATTCCTTCGGCAGATGCCGTGATCGGCGGTAATTTGTCGCACCATCATGCGAACGATCGGAATTGAAACCGCGCAGAACGTAAGGCTCGATCACGAAACGGCCAGCATCGGCGACAGGGTGGTGGCCTACATCATCGATACATTGATCGTTTGGTCGTGGCTCTTTCTCTGGATCATCGTGATCAGTGAATTCGATGGGATGAACAGTGATGTGTACTTCACGATCGGTATCGCGATCGCCTTGTTCCCATTGTTGTTCTATCATCTTATTTCGGAGGTGACCATGAACGGCCAGAGCATCGGCAAGCGCGCAAGGCATCTGAAGGTGGCCCGCATGGATGGTGGCCAACCGCGTTTCGGCCAGTACCTGCTTCGTTGGGTGCTGCGGCCGATCGATGGTTTCTACTGGCTCGGGCTGGTGGTGATCCTTATCAATGGGAAGGGCCAGCGCCTTGGCGATCTAGCGGCCGGTACCACGGTGATCACCTTGAGACCCCGCATGAAATTCAGGGATACGTTGCTCACCGATCTTCCGGCGGAACATGTGGTGCGATTCCCTGAAGCGATCAGGCTCACCGATGCGCAGGCGGCCATGATCCGCGAAGTGCTCAACAACCGCATGGCGGACAAGTGGGCGGTGATCGAGGAGATGACCGTGAAGGTGAAGGAAGTGATCGGTGTGCAGGCCAGCGGAATGCGATCGCTGGAATTCCTGCAGGCCGTGCTGCGGGATCATGTGTACCTCACCAGCGGATCGGCGGAAGCCGCTACCAACCGGTAACGAGCAACCGGCGCGCGCCAGCGATCCCGCTCTTCATGTACTGATCGTAGCCTTTTGCGGCGCGTTCGCGGATCTGTTCATCGCTTTCCCGTGCCACCCAGCCGATCAGGGCTTCGCGCAGGGTGAACGCTTCGGTGGAAAGCAGGCCGGTGGTCCACAGCAAGGGTTCCGCCCCGGTGGCGCGTATGTGATGGTTGAAGAATCCGCGGCTGATCGGTGCGAGTATGATCACTTCGTTGGGCACATCATCCTGCGCCCTGAAGGTGATATCGATCTTGAAGTCCATGAGCCCGTTATGTCCCATGAATGCGATCAGGTCGGCACCGCCGCCCGAAGGGATCACCTTGCCACCAAGGCTGATGAAGCCGCCGCCACCACCGCTGGCGAACAACAACAGATCCTCTGTGGCCCGCCGCAATTCGCGGCCAGCGTAGGCATCAGCGATCACATAGATCGCGCTGTCGCGATGTTTCCAGACAGCTCGATCGAGTATATGGGGTTGAGCAGGCTTTTTCACCTCCATCCGCTCCCATTCCGGCGCCCAATCAAAATGGCTTTTCATGCCGCGGCCCGCGCCCCAATTCAAATTCGCGGCGGGTGAACTTCCATCGCCGAAGGCGCCGGAAAGTTTCGCTATCCCCTGGTGTTCATTATCGGCCAGTGCCACGATCACGTGCACAACACGCAATGCCGCCGAGTCATAATGGATCGAGAGCGAAACGAGGAATAGTAAAATGCGGCGGATCTTCACGATACGGCTTCCGGTGGCGCAGCGAAAGTAGCCAGTGGAAATAGAACAACGAAGCCGCCAACAGTGGCGGCTCCGATCGAAAATTTCCGTATGTGATCAGCGCATGTCGTTCACGACAACGCCGGGGTATTTAGCCTTGTCGAAGGTGAACAGGTCATCTGTGAGTTGAGCGTTCGGTACGAAACGCTTCAGGGTGTAGGTCACCACATTACCATCCTTGTAAAGCACTTCGATGCTGCGCGGTTCGATCTTCGCCTTGTCCACCTTCAGGACCACGGTATGATAGGCTTTCTTGTCCGGTTGGAGGGGGAATAGCTTCACGATCTGTACGGTGGCACCTTCTTCTGTCTTCTCTTCCACGAACTGGCTTTTGAATCCCTGTTCGTATTGCGTGAAGAGCTTGCTCGGATCGAGCTCCTGGTCCATTTCCTTCGGATCGCTTAAGGTAACCTCGTTGCTTTCCTTGCTGTAGGTGTA
>JAEYYE010000023.1 GCA_023430945.1 Bacteroidota bacterium | reverse complement strand
GCGCCGATCGGTTCAGTACGGACGGGGGGACTCGAACCCCCACACCTTGCGGTACCAGATCCTAAGTCTGGCGCGTCTACCAATTCCGCCACGTCCGTAAAAAGGTGTGCAAAGGTACGGTGAAGTTGAAAGTTGAAGGCTGGAGGTTCATGACCGAAGGATATTCATCATTGTTCTTTTGGGCGTGCCACCAGCCCGGCTTCGGAAAGCCGGGCTGGTGTCGGGCCAATGCTTCAAGTCCTCAGCCGCCAAATGCGCGACTTCCGGGCTTTCCGCGCATGTCCCTCACGCACTTTCGCGCTCTGTCACCCTGAGCCCGCCGAAGGGCCGCCGAACGGCAACTTCTCAACAACCGCCAACTTGCTGCTCGCAAACTACCAACTCGCCAACTTCAACTCGCTACCTTCGCGATCCGTTCGAAAAAGCGATGCTGCGCGTAGTTCCCGGCGAAGTTCCTGTTCCGAAGCTCCACGGCTACCTTCTCGGCGCGATCGGTCCGCGGCCGATCTGCTTCGCCAGCACGGTGGATAAGGACGGCAATCCCAACCTCAGCCCGTTCAGTTTCTTCAATGTTTTCGGGGCCAATCCGCCGATCTGCATTTTTTCTCCGGCGCGGCGCGGTACCAATAACACCACCAAGGATACTTACCACAATGTGAAGGCCAACATGGAAGTGGTGATCAACGTGGTCACGTATTCCATGGTGCAACAGGCCTCGCTCGCCAGCACCGAATATCCGCCCGGGGTGAACGAATTCGAGAAGGCCGGTTTCACCGCGATCGCTTCGGAAAAAGTAAAGCCTTTCCGGGTGAAGGAAAGCCCGGTGCAGATGGAATGCAAGGTGCTGCAGGTGATCGAGACCGGTGATGGAGGCGCGGCGGGAAATCTGGTGATCTGCGAAGTGCTGCTCATGCACATCGATGAAAGCGTGCTCGAAGAGAACGGCCGCATCGATCAGCAGAAGATCGATCTGGTTGCGCGCATGGGCGGCAACTGGTATTGCCGCGCACACGGTGATGCGCTCTTCGAGGTCGCCAAACCGATCGGAAGAATGGGCATCGGCGTGGATGGATTACCGATCGACATTCGCAACAGCACGATCCTCACCGGCAACGATCTGGGCCGCCTGGGCAACACGGAGAATTTACCTGACGAGACCAGCGTGAACGAGTACAAGCTCACCGAACTGAGCGATATCTTCATACAATTACAGGACGACAAGGCGGCATTGGAAAAAGCGCTTCACCAACACGCGCACGATCTGCTGGAGCAGGAGCGCGTGGATGAAGCCTGGAAGACCTTGCTCGCCTTCAACGCACGATAGTCCTCGGCTGCGCTCGGACTGACAGAACAAAAAGAAAGGCTGCGCTCGGACTGACAGAACAAGAAAGAAAAAGACAATGGCACAAGTAACGATCAACGGCACCATCAAGAAGGTGGGTGCAGTACAGGATGTAAGTCAGAAATTCCGCAAGCGCGAAGTGGTGATCACCGAAGCGGGAACGCAATTTCCGCAGGACATCCCGGTGGAATTCACGCAGGACAAGTGTGCGCTGCTCGATGGTTACCAGCAAGGCGAAGAGGTTTCCGTGATGTGCTACGTGAACGGCCGCGAATGGATCGGAAAGGACGGCGTGGCCAAATATTTCCTGAGCCTGAAAGGCGATCGGATCGAGCGTAAAGGCGCACCAGCGATGAGCAACGCCGGCGGTTACGGCGGCTACCAGGCAGCGCCCCCGCCGAAGATGAGCGACATGCCACCGATCGGTGGTGATGACGACGATCTGCCGTTCTAGGATCGGATGTATCGTCGATCCACGGATCCACCAGATCGGACCACGAACGGGATGTGCGTGAGCGATGTAGGGTCGATCCACGGATCGACCGGATCGGATCATGAACGGAATGTGCGTGAGGGATCGCAGCGGAAAACCCACAGCGAGGAACGAGCGAGGATTTGCAGCGTAGAGCCCGACCCCGCCTTCGCTAAAGCTTCGGCGGGCGAAGCCCATGTAGTGATCAGCGGGGGCACGCCCACACCTCCCTTCGGCGAGCTCAGGGCAAGCTGAGCTCAGTGTGACATCAACGCGCGGTGATGCTGCGTGTATCGAGCGCATCGCGCAGGCCGTTGCCTACGAGCATAAATGCGAGCGTGAGCACCATGATGCACAGGCCCGGCAGGATCGCGAGGTGCGGCAGATCGGTGGTGATGTACGGGTAATAACTGCGGATCATGCTGCCCCAACTCACCATGGGCAATTGTGCGCCGATGCCGAGGAAACTGAGGCCGGCCTCCATGAGGATCGCGGTGGCGAAGTTGGCGGCGCTGATCACGATCACCGGTCCCATGACGTTGGGCAGAATGTGTTTGAAGATGATGCGGCCGTGCGTGTAACCCAGTGCTTTCGCAGCTTCCACGAATTCCATTTCGCGCGTGCGGATCACTTCGCCGCGCACGACTCGCGCGACCTCGACCCACATGGTGAGGCCCACCGCGATGAACACCTGCACGAATCCTTTGCCGAGCGCGAGCGTGATCGCGATGACGAGAAGCAATGTGGGAATGCTCCAGATCACGTTCACGAGCCACATGATCACATCGTCAACCGGCCAGCGGAATTTCCGTTTGAACAATTTGAACTCCGGTGCTTCGGCACGGAAATACCCGGCGAGCGCACCGAGCGGAATACCGATCACGAGCGAGATCAACACAGCGATCAAACCAACGCTCAGCGAGATGATCGTCCCGGCCATCAAGCGGCTCAGGACATCGCGGCCGAAACTGTCGGTGCCGAGCAGAAATTTCTTCTCAATGAACCGATCGGCTGGATCGGAGCTGAGCGCGGCGATCGGAAAATTGCGCTTCGCTCCTTCGAGCAGATCATTGTGTCC
>JAEYYE010000404.1 GCA_023430945.1 Bacteroidota bacterium | reverse complement strand
GTTGACGATCGATGGTTCGCTGGATGAAGATGCACCAACAACGGTGGCCGTGGGTGAAGGCGAATTTCCCACCGTTGTTGCTGGAGTATTTGATGGGACCGTGGTTATCGAAGCAGGTGTACTGGCGGGTTCACGCTCGGTGGCCGCTGGAACGTATGCCGTGGCTGCCGTGGTGTTCACCGAATTCATCCGCTCCTTCAATTTCTCATCGATCTGCAGCGTATAGTTCGTCTCATAATCGAAATCGTTCACCAGATCGCGGTACATGATGTATCCCACCGGACCTACATAGGATCGGTCTTCGGTCAATTGCGCTTCAAGCACCACCTCGAACGGGAACGTGTAATGGTCCAGCGTATAGTCCGCAGGCACGCGTGTATCAAAGAAGAGTTGTTTGGTAAGGCACCTGGGGTGGGCGAAGATCACCAGATAGGTATCGTTCAGCGGTAATTCCAGTTTGAAGGACTTGATCCCTTTATCCAACTCATAGCTGGGAGCATTCGCCGGTACAACTGTTACACTGGCCTCAGCGATATCGGCACCTTGCACTGTTACAAGACCATCGGCGTGCAGCAGGCCCACCGCCTGATCAGCAGCGAAAAGCTGAAGGATCGTGAATTGCAGGGAGAGTATCAGTGAAAAGACGCGCATGTACATTGAAGTTTCCGCCGTTCCCATGCGAAGAGCTTGCCGGATCCCGAAGCTCTTTCCGCAACTCATTGATCCGTAGGCAAATTTCAGATGTTGAACGGTTCGTTAACGGTGTTTCGACGGATCGAAGATCTTGCAACGCGCTCCCCATTCAGCCATCCGTCTTCCCCATTTTTCACTGTGTCTGTTTTATATGAAGGAAGTATTACGATCGGCACGGATCTGTATATGGCATCGGCCGAAACGAACAAGAACAGCCAGGTCATGCCACGTGCAAAGAAGAAGCTCATCCTTTCCCAACCTGTAAGCAGCGGGGGGAATGCCATCAAAGTAAAATTGGACCATCGTACCACCATTACGTTGAAAAGCCTTGCGGCGCTTGATTCCTGGAAACAACGTTACCCCCAGGCGCAGGTGATCAGGTAAGTATTGCCGTTGCAGTCCGGCAGGTCTGGAACATGGTCCTTCTACCAAGAAAGGCCGGTCCCCGATCGGGGAGAATGTTCCCAAAGCTGTAGAACTGCGGCTTGTATTGCGCGCTCCTTGGTAGTTGGTCTGGTGTGAAGTTGAAGTCGTTGTGCTGAATGTGGATAAATACGGATCAATGTCATGGATTCCAGTGATTTTTCGATCGGTCGTATCGCGGCGGTAGCCGCAGTGGTCGTATGCCTTGCCTCATGCGGGCCATCGCTCAGCGATGAGCATTTGCGCGCACGTGTGGATGAAGCACTGAACGATGTGGATCGCGATCGCAATTCGGTCCGCAATGAATTGATCGAACTGCGGCAGGATATCGATCACAAGATCCTGAGCACCGAGGAGGAATTGCTTGCGGAGGATGTGCCGGAGGATGAACGCGCGCGGAAGGAGCAGGTGCTCCAGGAATTACAGGACAATCGCGCGCGCGTGCAGGATGCCCTGATCGAGCTCGAGCGTTCCGATGAAAGCTCATGGCTGGAAGTGCGAAGGAGATCCAAAAGCCTCACCCGATCCGTGGACAGATGGTTCGAACGGCAGGCCGAACAGGAAGATCTCCGCAGTTGATCCTTCCGGTCGGTATGCCGGTTACTGCTTAGTTTTGTTGGGAGCCACGCTACATGCGTATCCTATTCCCTTTCATCTTCCTGCTTGCATCGCTGGTCTCCAGCGCTCAATTGAACAACTGGTCCCCGGCCTGGTATGCCACTGATTCCGCCCTGGTCTTCCATGATGATCTTGATTATTACCTGAACGGGTACAGCAGGAAGGAGATCGCGGGGATGCGCAAACAGGTGAGCATGTGGCGCATGAACTTCGACAAGCTGATGCGGCAGACGATCCGCGATCTGCGCACGTATAGTGAAGGGCATGGCATGGTGCCGCGCACGCACGGTTTCACTCTTCCCAAAGTGGGCGGCGGTAATTACACATTGACCAATGGCGAAGGGAAGATCCGCGCGTTCATGTTCGGCAGCATCACAAACCCGCCCGCACGCCTGCAGATGGAAAGGTGGAGCCGGTTGTTCGATAAATATGCGGGAGAGGAAGTGGAGCTGTTCGTGATATATGGCCGCGAACTTCATCCCAGCGATCGAAAGAATTTCAAACACTATCCTCCACCCAAGAGCGAGACTGAAAAGGCCGCTTACGCAGCCGAATTCGCCGCATTGGGAAAGTTGCCGGTGCTGATCGATGGCTTGGATGATGCTGTCTTCAACCTTTACGGCCGCGCGCCGAATGGCGCATTCCTGGTCGACAAGGATGGGGCCCTGGTCTTCCGCGGAACGTGGGCCGATGCGCGCAAGATGGAGCATATGATCGACACGCTGCTCAAGTGGTACAAGGCCGGCAAGCCGCGCAACTTCAAACCTTCCTGATCAGAAGCGCCACCTGAGCTGCGCGCGCAGATCGCTTCGCACATTTCCAGTGATCTCCTGCAGGCCGCTTCCGATCACGTCCTGGTCGCGGTAGATCCACGCACCGTAGCGCAACCATAGATCGATGCCGGGTAGCGGCGATGACCGGATCATCATGTACCACCGCGTACCACGTCCGTAATGAGGCGGAATGGAGAATGTCCCGATCAGGTCGTTCTCGAAGGCGTATACCCGGCTGTCCCAACCATCGGTCTCGAAGATGGCGAAGCGTATGGTGAGTTCGATCGGACCTTGCAGGGGGCGATGTACAAGGTCCTGATAGATCATGGCGCCATGTTCCAGCGGAGCGTTCCCATGCTTCACATCAACCGTTTGGAAACGGGTGCGCAACACGATCGAAGGTGAGATCCTGTAGCTCGCATTGATCCGGTGATCGATCTGCTTCACTGCTGCGAGCGGGGTCGATCCACCGAAGTCGCCCCGATCGTTCTTCTGCCGGTCCTGGTGGCGTGCCCGCGCATAGATCTCCACCCGTTTATCCGGCCTCCAATTCACCTGCACGAGCCAGTCACTGCCATGTGATGGTGCATCGGTGAGGTAGCGCAACCACTGGAATTTCGATCCATCGGCATACGCATTGATCGTCCAGGACCTGTTCGCCCTGATCTCGATCCCTGCATATACACCTGTTTCATTCCGTGGATCGGTTCCTTCGGCGAACGCGGCACTGTAAAGGCCTTGGAAGTTCCGATCGTAATTGCGGTACATCAGGCTCATGCTCACGCGGCGATCCAACGCGACCAGGATACCTGAATTGAAAGCCACACCACCATTGCTGCTCCTCGCGATCTCGCCGAACCAGTTCGTATTGCGATGCAACACATTCCAATCGATCCCCGCGGTCGCATTCCTCCGGCCCTGGAATTCGAACATGTTGTAGGGCCTGGTCTTTCTTTCCAGATCTGCGGAGAATTCCACATGGGAGAAGGTGGTGCCGATGGAATACCCGGATCGTTTCCAGCGCAGGTGCCCGGCCACGATCCGCTCGCCGATCGCATCCTTCTTCGCAAGTTCATCGTGTGTCCTATGGTATCCATCCTCCTTGAAACCACTGAATACCTGCGGCGGATCATCGATCGGATACTCATCGGGATCGGCCGCTTGCTGCACATTGGCATCGATCCGCTTGAGCGAAACAAGACCGGTGAGTTCCAGGCCGCGCATGATCTCGTAGGTCGCTCCTGCGCCACGCAGGAAAAGATCCTCGTTCACGCTGGTATAGGGAAGCAGCCCGATCGCGTTACGTTTCACGTTCATGGTGAAGCTGCTCTTGGACGAGAAGGATAGGCCGTTCCAGAACGCGAGGCCTTGTCCGAATTGCGCGGCGTGATCACCGATCGCGATCGCCTTGAAGCGCCCGATGTCCCGGAGGAAAAGGTGTGCACTGAAGAAGTCGAAACCATTCCGCGTTCCGTTGAAGAACTGCTCGCCTTCATCTTTTTCCACCGTGATCCCCAGGCTGATGTTGTGGCGGTAACGAAGGCGGTAACGTGAGTAGATCCGGTACGGACTGCCGAGGTATACTTTGCTGTTCGCACGCAACGAATCCGCTTCGCGATCGGTGAATTGCATTTCATTTTTTCCACCATATTCCATTCCGAAGGGATTCCTTCTGTCCATGAAACCTTTGCGTTCCTGCAGGGTGATCGTACTTCGGAGCGACAATTCGTGCGTTGCGTTCTTCCACATTTCCATAAAGGAAGCCGTGGTCCCGCGCGCATCTTCCCGCACTGTGACGAATGGTCTCATCATCGCGATCGTTCGTGGATCGAGCGAAGGGATCGTCTGCAGTTCATAGATGCTGATCAACTTCCCATTCCGCTGGATATGTTCACGGATCGAATTGATCTGCAGATCGGAGAGCAGCAGCAGTGAGTTCAACTCCTGCGGATCGGCGTGGTTAAGGTCGATCGGATCGAGGTATCGATCGGTGAGCACATCGAACAGCGTGCTCAGATCGACCTCACTTTCCTCCGATGCATTTTCAGCGGCCGCTTCGATCCGTTGTTCGATGAGGTCGCGCGGAACGCCTTCCACTTGTGCCATGGTGCGCATGGTGAGCATCACGATCACAAGTGCCGCGGCCGATCTCATTCGAAAGCGTAGTTGAGGCCGAGCAGGGGCGTTGCGCCAAGCTGCGCATGGGTGGATACGGCCACATCAAGTTGAAGCCGATCGAGGCGCAGACCGAACCCGAAATGCATCATGCCGGGTGCGGTGCTGATCCCGCAACGCAGGAACAACACATCGATCGGGTGATATTCGATCCCGATCCGGTAGCGTTCCAGGTGATCCAGGTCCTTCTCTACTTCAAGGTTGCCGAGCAGGTGATCGCTGAATATGTATTGAATGCCGGCGCGCAA
>JAEYYE010000361.1 GCA_023430945.1 Bacteroidota bacterium | reverse complement strand
TTTTTACTTATGAACCGGGACCGGTTCATGCGATCCCGCCGATCGGGCTCCATGCACCACCGGCGTTCGCCGCGATCACCACGATGCCTGCGAAAGTCCAGAGATCACTCTTGTCCTTCACAAGCTTCCGCAGCAGAGCGCACATCACGATCGCAGTGGTCATATTATCCAGCGCGGCGCTCAGGAAGAAGGTGATGATCCCGATCACCCAGATCAACATCACCTTGTTCTGGCCGGTGATCCGATCGGTGATCACACGAAAGCCCTCGTGCGCATCGATCAGCTCCACGATCGTCATTGCTCCCATCAGGAAGAACAGGATGCTCGCGATGTCGCCGAGGTGTTCCATCAAATGATGGGTGATCGCTTCATTCCCCATTTCCCCTGGCGGGAACAAACCCTCCTTACCGAACATGATGAGCACCCAGATGAGCACACCAGTGACCAGCGCGCTGGCGGCCTTGTTCACATTGATCGGGTGTTCAAGGGCAATAGCGAGATAACCGATCACAAAGACCAACGCGATCAGCAAGTACATGTTTGCGAGATTTGCCCGCAAAGGTGATCGCCGGGCGATCAACCTGTTAACGAAATTTCAATTTTTACTTATGAACCGGGACCGGTTCATGCGATCCCGCCGATCGGGATTCAACCGAAAAGAGCGCGCAATTCCGTTGCCTGTTCCGGTTTCATCTTTCCGGCCAGGATCAATCGCAGCTGTCTGCGGCGAAGCGCTCCGTTGAACCTTTCCTTCTCTTCGTCGGTTTCGGGGACGGCTTCAGGAACAGCCACAGGATGCCCGGTCTGATCCACCGCGACGAACGTGTAGATCGCGCTGTTGCATTTCACCTGTTCGCCGGTGACCTGATCTTCCACCCACACGTCGCTCCACACTTCCATGCTGGTGCCGAAAGCGCGGCTCACCTGGCTGCGGATGGTAACGAAGTCACCAAGTTTGATCGGCCGGTCGAAGCTCACATGGTTCACCGCAACGGTCACGACCACGCGTTTTGAATGGCGGTGCGCACTGATCGCGCAGGAGATGTCGAGCCACTTGAGCAGCTGGCCGCCCATGAGGTTGCCAAGCGTGTTCGTGTCGTTGGGAAGAACGAGATGCGTGGTCTCCGCCCTGCTGATCGAGACCGGATTGGAGACCCTGTTCATTTGAACGCGGGTGATCATTGAAGCTTGTAGAAAAGGATCCGGCCATCGTCCGTGCCGGTGATCAAATGATCCTCGTGGATCAACAATGGCGCACGGTGATGCTGATCCTTGTTGGTGGGATATTCAAGCTTCTGTACCACTTCGCCTTCACCGTTCACGAATTCGATCGCGCCATCCTTTACGGCGCGGATCGTGATCCCATTGTGCTGGATCTCGCTTTGCTGGTAGAACCGATCGAAGGCGGAATTCTTCATGTCGAATCCCATCGCCTTCACCTGGCGCGGATCGGGGATCCAGCCGTGCGGCGTAAGCACTTTCTCCTGCTTTCCGGATTTCACGTCCCATACCTGGCGCTTACCGGTGTGCCCGATCAACAAAGCATATTCACCGTTCTCGTTGAACCCGACATGGTAAACAGCGGTCGATCCATCCTCTTCAAAAGGGAAGGCGTGCACCTTCTTTCCGCTTTCCAGATCGATGAGTTCCGCGCCTTTGTCCGATCCCGCAAGCACCCGATCGCCTTTCGGCGCGATCGCCAGCGCAACGATCTCGGACCTGCCTGCTTTCAATTCCTTTGCTGGCGTGGGATCCACGACTTGTGCGAACACGTTGAATTGCGATCCGGCGATCGCCAGAAACATGAATGATCTTGAGATCGTAGTGAACATATACTTCGGTTTAGTTGCCGATCACGGTCCGCTGCTGACGCAACCAGGCCAACGCCTCGGTTTCATCGGCGAACATCTTGATCGGCCTTGTGGGTTTATGGTGACGAACGAAAACATTGGCGGCCAACTGATGGCCGAAATCGCGAACAACGATCGCATCAGCGGCGATGTACCGGTTCGAATCCGGGGAAGAAGCGAAGGCGCGCGCTTCATTGCTCATGGAAGTACCGAGGCCGACGCTCACCATCAGCAACACCTTGCCTCCGCCGCTTTCCTTCTCGATCGCATTGAACATGGCGTGCACCTCCTCCACCGTCACGATCCGGTGATCACGAAAATGCGTGTGCACCAGATCGGGCTCAATGAAAGTGATCGTACAGGCATCAAGCTCCACCGTTCGCATCGCGGGGTACAAAGTTACTGATCACGATCGGCGCGCTCTTCAACGCACGAGCAGCCACGCGGCCGAACCACCTTCCGCCCTCATGGTCGCGATCGCTTCCAGCGCATCGGCCTTGCGTGTATAGCTGCCGAAGGCCACAGGGTGAAGATCACCGTGCTTTGAAAGACGCTTCGCTTCATAACCTTTCCTGATCAGCTCCGAGAGGAATCGATCGGCGTTCTCTTCCTGCGCGAAACATCCCCCGATCACGTGGAAACGCGCTTTCGCTGATGTGACGGCCTTGGGCGCGGCCTTCACTTCAACTTTTGTCGTCTCGGGAACTTCGATCGGTGCAGGTGTGCCAAGATCAACGATCATGCGCACGGGTTCTTTGGTCGGCAGATCGATCACCTTCACCCCGAGCGGCCCGGCAGGCAGATCGAACCCGGTGAATTCACGGATCGGAGCGGGTGGATCCGCCGCGGGTACATGCACGCGATGCACGCTGTTCGCGAATGGATCGAAACTGCTCCATTGCACATTCGTACTCTCGCCATACCGGTAGGCGAAGATCGCGGCGGCCCCGAATATCATTGCGGTCGTGGCGGCTGCCGCCCACATGATCGTGGTGCGCCTCTCCGGGAGTGAAGCGGCCTTCTTCGCGGGTACCGGTGAGATCACCTTGAAGATGGGTCGTTCGGCCGGTGCCGGGATCGCGGCAACAGGACGTAGGCCGAATGCTTCCTTCAAAAAATTCGAGCGGCGATCCGGATCGAACTGCAGGTTGCTTTCCTGATCGCGGTAGAAGATGCCGATGTGCGGAAGCTCGAGCCTTCCTTTTTCGATCAACGTGCGGCGCCATTCCTTCACTGCATCATCGATCAACTGCTGCGCTTCGCGGAAAGGTTTGCCTTCACGTTTGGCGACATGATCGGCGAGAAGGCCATCGTTGCGATCGAGATTCTTGTTGAAGCTGATGTCCTTGCCCGGCGGATGCACCAGTTGGTTGGCCTCATCCAACCGCGCCGATCGGTAGTGCGTAAGGAAACCACCCCAATGCGGAACGATCACGCAATCGTGGCAGTAGAGCAGATCGTGAAGGTCTCGTTCGATGCCCATGGCGGAACCGGTGCCAAGTTACTCAAACCTCATTTGCACGGATCCGCTTTCTTGCTTCTTCCAGATCGGCCGGTGTATCCACACAAAAGGAATCGTGTGTGGTGATACCGATCCTCACCTTGAACCCGTTCTCCAGCCAGCGCAGTTGCTCAAGCGACTCCGCTTTTTCAAGTGAAGAAGGTTGAAGCTTCACGATCTGCTGGAGAACTTCCGATCGGAACGCATACAACCCCACGTGTTTCAAGAACCGGAACTGTTCATGCTGGGGCTGATCGCTCTTCTTATGAAGAAAAGGGATCGGTGAGCGGCTGAAGTAAAGCGCGTTCATTTCGTGATCCGTGGTGATCAGCACTTCACCGAGATCGGCCAGATCCCGATCATCCTTTACGATCTGCGCCAGTGTTGCAATGCCGCCGATCGAACGCTCGAGCACTTCACACGCAAGATCGATCTGTTCCGGAGCGATGAACGGCTCATCACCCTGGATGTTGACCACAGCATCGAACCGATCGCGACCGATCAAGCCGAGGGCTTCATTGCAGCGATCGGTGCCGCTGTGATGATCGGGAGAAGTGAGCACCGCTTCGCCGCCGAACGCCAGCACATGCTCCACGATCCGCGGATCATCCGTGGCAACGACGATCCTTTCGATCGACTTTGCTCGCGAGGCCTGCTCCACCACGCGTTGCACCATGCTCTTTCCACCGATATCCACCAACGGCTTGCCGGGCAACCGGGTGCTCGCATAACGCGCAGGAACGATCGCGATCGCACGCATCATAAGGTGATCATGAGTTGTACCTGGAACGTGCGCGGCGCTTCGATCGAGAGCGGGCGGATCGAATATTCAAGGTTGGTGAGGTTGTTCACGATGAAGCCGATCCGCACCTGATCGCTCAACTGGTAACCTGCGCGCACATCGATCACCGTATCTCCGGTGCGATGCGTACGCATCCAATCGGTGATGCCGGTCCGCAGGTTGAAGCTCTCATACGCCGGTTCCTCCAATTGCACGAACACCTTGTCGATGTTGGTGACATGGCTGTTGTAACGTACGCTCACGCCGAGCATGAATTTCTTCACATCGAATTGAAGGTCCGATCGGAAAAGATGCTGCACCCGGAATTTCAAAATGTGGCCGGTGGTATCGTAGCTGGTGTTGAGGTACGTGGCCGGCAAAGCGCCCGGCACACCCGGATCGGCGTAGACGTATTCAGGCGTTGTGGTGATCGGCAATGTGTACGTGTGGCCGATCAAGGCGGTGATCCCGATCGGACCGATCTTTCCTTTTCCCGCCAATTCGGCCTCGAAGCCGGTGACCTGCGCTCCGCCGGTGTTCCAGCTCATGAAACCGAATCCGAACGCATCATCCAACGAGTTGCTATTGATCCAGCGACCGAACGTGAATTCCACGAAATCCTCGTAATCCTGCTCAAAGACGACCGCATCAAGATAGCCTTGGAAACCGCCGATCTTGAAGCCTTGCTTCACTCCTGCCTCGATATTGGTGCTCTTCTCCGCGCGCAGGTCGGGGTTCGGGAAGATCCTCAAATTGCCCACGCTGGTATTGATGAAACGCTCGCCGATGGTAGGGAAGCGGAAACCTTCGCCGTAGCTCACACGCAGGTAGGTCGCCTTCAAGGCCTGCCAGTTCACGCCAGCGCGAAGCACCGGTTCCGAGGCTTCCACATCGTTCACTGAAAAACGCTCATAACGCACGCCGGCCGAGAGCGAAACGCGATCGAAGAACCGTTTGTCCAATTGAAGATAACCAGCCGTGTTCAACGCTGAATTCACGCCATCGCCATCGGCATCACCGGAATAGAGCAGCGCGTTGCTTTCCACGTTCCTGTACACCACACCGAGCGTAACGATCGTTTCGCCGAACAGATCGAATTTCCGCTGGGCCTGGTACTCGGCATGCATCACCGTATTGCTGTTGCTCTGGTCGTTGTCGTTCTGGAAATCCTGGTGGTGAAGGCGTGTGCGCAGGAATTGTTTCATTCCATTGCGCGTACTGTAATTGATGAACGGATCGATGTAGTACTGATCGCCGATCGTGCGAGTAACTGTTCCCGTCTTCGGTCTGTAAAGTCCGCTGTCGGTATCGCTCCAGATCAGGATCGCGGTGCTGCGGCTTTTCATCGCGTTCGCGTTCACCCCGTAGTTCAGCCCTTCAACCTTCTTGTTGCGCCAGCGCGTGCCGATATTGAAACGAACGCGATTATCATAACCGGCAGGGCCCAGGCGCAGCGGATCTTTTTCGATCGAATCGGCGGGCACGGGTTCCGGGCCAACGAAACCCGCATCGGAGAAGGCATTTCCGCCCAGCACGAGATCGAAACTCCCGATCTGCCGTGAATGGAAGAAGTTCACCCCGCTGATCATGGGACTGTTCTGGTCCCACCATTTCGCTTCCTTCCGTGTAGGGGCATCGTAGATCCCGGTGAACATGGTGACCCGCGTGCGCGGTTCCGATCGCGGATAGGCCGTGCGCACATTGATCACACCACTTAACGCAGCACTTCCGTAGAGAACCGAAGAAGCACCTTTGATCACTTCCACCTGTTCCAGGTTCTCGATCGGAAGGAAGGTCCAGTTCGGCCGGCCGATGTCGCCACCGAGGATCGGAATATCATCCACCAAAACCTGCACGCGACTGCCTGCGCCATAACTGAAGCCGCTGCCCGCGCGGATCTGCGGTTCGCCATCCACCACGATCACGCCGGGCACTTGCGCCAGCGCATCGTCCATGGAAACAACGTTCTTGTTCAACACCAATTCAGGTTGGAGCACACTGAGTGATTGCGTCACTTCACCAACACGTTGCTCGAATCTTCCGGCCGTGACAACGACCATGTCCAGCTGCGTTGCCGCCGGCGCGAGTTGCACGTTCAGTTCACGTACTTCATCAGCACCGATCTCGATATTCAGTTTACGAGTGGTGTAACCCACGAAGCTGAACGTGATCTCGTGCAGGCCCTGCGGGATCTGGAAGGAATAACCGCCGGCCGGATCGGTCGCAGCGCCTTTGCCGGGCGCGTACGTGACATTGACACCGATGATCGGCTCGTGCGTGAGGCTGTCCATAACAACCCCTTTCAAGG
>JAEYYE010000339.1 GCA_023430945.1 Bacteroidota bacterium | reverse complement strand
TGTGGGTGAACATTACGAGCGGCAGAGCTATCGCAACCGCATGCGGATCATGGGTCCGAACGGCCCGCAGGACCTCGTGGTGCCGATCGTGCGGCGCAGCGGCGAACGAATGCCGATGTACAGCGTGGGCATCTCCTATGCGGAGACATGGCCGCAACAGCACCTTCATGCGATCAGAAGCGCATATGGGAAAACTCCCTGGTGGATCCACTTCAGCGATGCGATCGAAGAGCTTCTACTTACGGAGCACGAACGTTTGATCGATCTTGATCTTGCCTCCATGCGCATGTGCCTCAAATGGCTCGGCATCGCGGGCGAACTGAGGATCAGCGAACGATACGTTGAGAATGCGCCGTTCGATCTGCGGACCACTTTGCATCCGAAAAAAGAACTTCCGGATCATTTCGAGCCGGTCCCCGAATATCCGCAGGTATTTGCCGATCGCCATGGATCCTCATCACGCCTGAGCGTTATCGACCTGCTTTGCAACT
This sequence comes from Bacteroidota bacterium, assembly GCA_023430945.1. Taxonomy (GTDB): domain Bacteria; phylum Bacteroidota; class Bacteroidia; order Flavobacteriales_F; family PHOS-HE28; genus PHOS-HE28. Next base: position 3,877 of record JAEYYE010000339.1, on the reverse strand, counting down.
GCGGTCCGCAAGCGATGAAATATCTGTTGCGATGAAGTATCGATCCAATGCCAACTTTGCACCATGGAAAGAACGAAGGTCGCCGTGATCGGTGCAGGCACAATGGGCATCGGGATCGCTCAAGTAGCGGCGCAGGCCGGACACGAAGTACTGTTGTTCGATACGCGGTCGGATGCGGTGGACAATGCGCTTGGCGGATTGAAGAACACGTTGAACAAACTCGCCGAAAAAGGAAGGATCACTTCTGCGGAAGCCACTTCGATCCATGAACGGATCCGTCCGGTGGTGGATGTTCAGCAGCTTAACGGAGCTTCGATCGCGATCGAGGCGATCATCGAGGACCTGAAGATCAAACAGGCGCTGTTCCGTGAATTGGAATCCATCTGTGAGGACCAGGAAGGACCGTGTGTCTTCGCGACCAACACCTCCTCGCTTTCCGTAACGGCGATCGCTGCGGCCTGCAAACGACCCGAGCGCGTGATCGGCCTGCATTTCTTCAATCCAGCACCGTTACTTCCGTTGGTGGAGGTGGTGCCCGGGCTCGCTACCAAGCCCCAATTGGTGGCAACGCAGATGGAATTGATGCGCCAATGGGGAAAAGTACCCGTGCAATGCAAGGACACGCCGGGTTTCATCGTGAACCGGGTTGCGCGTCCGTTCTACGGCGAAAGCATCCGCATCTTCGAGGAAGGGATCGCGGAAATGGAGGAGATCGATGCCGCCATGCGCACGATCGGTGGTTTCAAGATGGGGCCGTTCGAATTGATGGACCTGATCGGGAATGACGTGAACTTCACCGTAACGCGCACGATCTGGGAAGCTTTTTTTTATGATCCACGATACAAGCCGAGCATCACGCAACAGCGGCAGGTCGAAAGTGGGCGGCTAGGGCGGAAATCAGGCAAAGGATATTACGATCATACGGCCGCCGATCCGAACGGAAAGGTGGATGTGGATCCGAAGAAAGGTCGGGAGATCGTAGATCGCGTGCTCGCCATGCTGATCAATGAAGCGGCCGATGCGCTCTTCTGGCAGATCGCATCGACCAGGGACATCGATCTGGCCATGACCAGGGGCGTGAACTATCCGAAAGGTCTGCTCGCCTGGGCGGATGAGATCGGGCCGGAACAGTGCCTGGCGCGAATGGAAGCCCTGCACCAGCACTACGGCGAGGATCGTTATCGGCCCTCCCCCATGTTGCGTTCGATGGCCGCCTTGAAAGGCCGGTACCACTGATATGTCGTGTTGGGATCACAAGGATCCGGACAATGTTTTATTTTCCATGGAAAATTGTTCTTACTTTTGTACCCACAAACAGAAAACGCTCAAATGAAACTTTCCTTTCTATCGATCGCTGCGATCGCAGCTTTCACCCTTGCCTCGTGTGGCGACAATGCCGGAGACAACAATGCCAACGGCGCGGATACCACAGCGACCACCGGCGCCAATGCGGCTCCTGCTGCCAGTGAAATGACCTACGCGGTAAGCTCCGATCAGAGCAATATCCGGTGGGAGGGTGTGATGCTTGGAGTGAAGAAGCACCACGGCAACGTGAAATTCACCGATGGAACTGTGACAGTGGCCGGTGGCCAGCTCGTTGGCGGTGAATTCACCGTGGATCTGAACACGATCGCTCCGCTGGATAGCGCCTATGCCGCCGACACCGAGAAGCAAGGCCGCCGCCAGGATCTGGTGGGTCACCTGAAGAGCCCCGATTTCTTCGATGTGCAGAACCATCCGAACGCGAAACTGCGCATCACTGGTGTGAACGGGAACACTGCGAACGCAGAGCTCACCATCCGCGGGATCACGCATCCTGAAACGATCCAGAACATCCAGTTGACCGAGAACAACGGTGAGCTTCGTGCCAGTGGCGAACTCACCTTCGATCGCCAGAAGTACGATGTGAAGTTCCAGACCGGTGCGCAGGACATGGTGATCAGCGACGATATCAAATTGAACATCGAACTCGTTGGCCGTGGGCAGACCGCCGCGATCTGAGCATGATCAGCCGATAAGGGAACGCCCGCCGCAAGGTGGGCGTTCTACTTTCACGAGATCCGCAGGAAGGCGTTCATCGGACGCATCGCCTTGTAGTGCGCCATGATCACCTCCATCAATTTTGGATCGGTGACCATGCTGGCGGGAAGCGTGGCGTTGTAATAGAAAGCTTTGTTCGCGATCAGCGGTTCCTGCGCTACCAGCGGCTTGAATTCCGCAGGGAGCACCTTGTTCCTCTCTCCCTGGATCGCACCGAAATGTGAAATGAATTCCTTTGCGGAATACAGCTTCCTGAATCCTTTCGGGTCGGCCGCGATCTTCGATCGGATGCGCTGCAACTGCTCCTTTTCCGGCGCGTAGCTTCCACCGTAGATCTGCACATGTTCGGGCCCGAGTTCGAAGTAGATCCCCGGATCGCCATGATCCTTCCTTCCACCGCGTGAGATCAGCGCCGTTGCGCTCAACTTGTACGGTGTCTTGTCCTTGCTGAAACGGATGTCCTTGTTGATGCGGAAGATCGCTTCCCGAGGTTCGATCTTCACCGCCGGATCCAGCTTTCCGATCCGCTTGATCAGTTCCGCCACGAAGGCCTCGAACGGCCGCTTCACGCTGCCTTCATAACGATCACGGTTCCGGTCGAACCATTCCTTGTTGTTGTTCTTCGCGAGATCCTTGAAGAATCCATTGAAGTCATCGGTGAACCACTGCATGCGCCGAAGTTAGATCGGCACCGTTCCTTCCATCCCACCATGGCATGGATCATGCGAATGGCGCGACATCACCATGAAAAAGATCCTTCTTCCATTCGCCGTTCTCGCCATTGTGAACACGGCAAATGCACAATTCCCGAAAGTGCTGGAACGTGCAGGCGGGGCGATCCAGGGAAAAGGCAGCGGCCTTACGAATGAGGAGGTGGTCGCCGGTTTGAAGGAAGCGCTTGGCAAGGGCGCCGTCCAGGCCGTTGGGCACGCATCGAAGCTCGATGGCTTCTGGGGAGACCCGCGTTTGCGCATTCCATTCCCGCCCGAAGCCGATAGGATGAAGACGACGCTTGTGAAGATCGGGATTGAGCCGCAGGTGAACGAATTCGAACTGACCATGAACCGCGCTGCGGAGAACGCATCGAAGGAGGCTGCCGCGATCTTTCTTTCCGCGATCAAAGGCATGAGCGTGAGCGATGGTTTCGCGATCTTGAAAGGTGGGGATAACGCGGCCACCCAGTTTTTGCGGGAACGCACCACCACCGAACTGCGGTCACGCTTCAGGCCGATCGTTGAAAAGGCCACGAGCGAAGTGGCGCTCAGCAGCTACTGGTCACCACTGGCCGGCGCCTACAACAAAGCGGGCATGTTCACCGGGACCACGGCCGTGGATCCCGATCTGGATGGGTACATCACCGAAAAAGCGATCGATGGCCTTTTCCTTCTCGTGGCCGATGAAGAGGCACGTATTCGGAAGGATCCCATGGCCAGAACCAGCGATCTGTTGCAGCGGGTGTTCGGTAATTGACCGGATCAGTTGCTGCGATGATCCTGTGAATGGCCGCTGCTGCCGGCAGGCGGTTCGTCCACGATCACTTCCGCCCCGCGATTGTAATTGTACACGGTGCGCTGCCCGTTCTCACGGGCGAAACGCACCGCGTTGGCTATATCGGTGAAAAGCCGGCAGCTCGAGTAATGCACACGGCCTTCGGCATCACGCCAGCCGGTAACGATCGCATCATGGTCCATGGCATGCTGGATCACGGCATCCAGTTCGGGCGGTGTGCCGGACGGGGCCTGGAATCGGTACGCCACGATTATATCGCGGTTCACATGACTATCGCCACGCACATCATAACTGAAACGTTCCTTCCTTGCGGCGAGTGCCCGCAATC
>JAEYYE010000321.1 GCA_023430945.1 Bacteroidota bacterium | reverse complement strand
TGTTGTTCACAGAGGTAATGGAAAGTACCGGTCGAATCCATGACGAACGTGTGGAAATCTCCTGGATTTGGTTTTCCGAACCCCATGGAGAAACCGATCAACGGTGTGGGGATCTCCTGCTCCCAGGACTCTTCGGGTACCTGCACCATGGAGTGGCCCAGGGTATCGAAGACAAGATGGACACTGTCACCCGGGAGCATATAGAGCGTATCTGGCATGAATGCCTCGCCAGTCATGTGCAATTCATGGGTCGTCTGGGCAAATGTGCCGGTGCAGACAGATAGCGTGATGATGAGTGTATTAATTCGCATGATCGGGATGACCTTGTTTCGGCGATGTACGTAGCACTTTGAGAGGCGAACCCAACAGATCGGCGGCCATGTGCACATCGATCATCTGTTTCTCGAGCAGCCGGTCCACAAGCACCTCCATCTCACTCTGAACCGCATGTATCCGCTCTGTCATCCGCCTGATCTCTTTGGAACGATCGTACATCCTTATTGAAAAAATGCGGCGCGCTGTCCGAGGTTACCCTCGGACATGCGCTGCAATTGGTGTTCGTGATATCAGGAGTTGGATCCTGTGCGTGATCCGCCGTTCGCGGTGGAAGCGGTCGTGCGGCTTGAACCGCTGCTGGCCGACGAGCCGGAATTGTTCCCGCTCATAGATCCAGCGGTGTTCTTCACAGCATCCTTCGCGCGATCGGCCACATCAGCGAACTGCTCGCGGCCGCGGCTCATGTACTGTGTGCCCTCCTCATACAGATCGGAAAGCTTGTCGCGCATCGCTTCGCCGCGGCGGATCAAGTTGCGACGGGTCTCGCGACCGGAGTTCGGGGCCAGAAGAAGGCCAAGTGCAGCGCCAGCTGCCAATGATGATAAGAACAATGTGAGGTTCCCTTTGGTGGACATGATCGAAAAAATTGTTGTTTGATTGAACGTTCACGATCCGGCATAGCGCGTGCCAATATTCCGAGTGTGATAGGAACACCAAGGCCCGGCATGAACATTCATTGGCAGGAACGGCCCACCGACCATTCCCCGATCACAAAAGCGTGCGCCCCATTCCCCAAGATCGGGGGATCGGTGCCACTATCAAATTTTTCTTGATCATACCTAACGAATAGGATGGAACGAGATGGTAGCTTGAAAAGCCTCTGGCAGGAGGAAGGAAGAACGGCGAACAGTGCACAAAGCGCAACCACTACGCATTACGATGTGATCATCGCAGGGGCGGGGATCACAGGGTGCACAACTGCTCTTGAACTGGCCAGGACAGGCCGGAAATGCCTGTTGATCGATGCCCACGACGTCGGCTTCGGCACCACTGGCGGCACTACGGCGCACCTCAATACCATTCTCGATCATGCATATCCTGAGATCATCTCCAACTTTGGGAAAGAAGCCGCTCAACTCGTCGCTCGTGGGCTAAGATCAGCGTTGCAACTGGTCGCTGAGAACGTCCGGCAATATGGGATCGATTGTGGACATGCATGGAAGGAAGGATACCTGTGCAGTTCCGATCGGAAGCAGACCGATGAACTCGAGGATATTTACCGGGCGAGCAGCGAAGTGGGTGTGGATGTGGAATGGAGCGATCGCGCACCCATCGATCGGAAATTCGAGAAGGTGATGCAGATCAAGGCCCAGGCGCAAATGCATCCAACACGCTACATCCGGGCGCTGGTGCAGGAATTCCAAAAGCTCGGCGGCACCTTCGTCCCGAACTGCCGCGTGCATACCGTGGATGACAAGGATCCATTGCTGGTGAAGACCTCGCTGGGAGAATTCCGTTGCGATCGGTTCATCTATGCGACCCACATCCCGCCCGGCATCAACCTGCTGCACTTCCGTTGCGCACCATACCGCAGTTATGTGATGGCTGCAGAGTTGAATGACGACCGCTATCCGGATGCGCTCGTTTACGACATGGAGGATCCGTATCATTACTATCGGACACAACAGATCGATGGGCGGAACTACCTGATCGCCGGAGGCAAGGACCACAAGACCGGACATGAGGATGATCATCTTTCTAAATTCACGGAGTTACGGCAGCATCTGGATAAGTATTTCAACATCCGTCAGGTCACTCATCAATGGTCATCGCAGTATTTCGAGACCACGGATGGCCTGCCTTACATCGGCACGCTGCCCGGCCATGATGAGCGCGTGATGGTGGCAACTGGTTTCAGCGGGAATGGCATCACGCTGGGCACGCTTTCAGCGATCGCGTTCCGTGAGAAGATCGAAGAAGGCAAGAGCGCCTACATCGATCTTTTCGACCCCAAGCGCATCAGCCCGATCGCAGGTTTCACTGATTTCGTGAAGGAGAACGCCGATGTGATCGGGCACATGTTCTCCAAACCTTTCCTCGCGGAGAAAGTGAAGGAGATCGAGGAGATCGGGCCTGGGGAAGGAAAGTTGGTGAAGTATGAAGGTGACCAGCTCGCCGTCCATCGCGATGGGAACGGTGGATTGCACGTGGTGGATCCCATATGCACACATGCGAAGTGCACCGTAAAATGGAACAATGCCGAACTATCCTGGGATTGCCCTTGTCACGGATCGAGATTCGGGATCGATGGCACCGCACTTACCGCACCTGCGACCCGTGATCTCGAACAAGTACGGCCACAAAAGAAGGATCATTGAGAAGTGATCGATCAAGATGAACATGAAAAAAAGACCATTCGTTTATTTGATAGCCTCCGCCTTTCTCTTCATTGGATGCGCCACTGGTGAGGACAAGAACGAAGGCACCACGGAAGGAACGAATTCCTCGGTGGGCACTTCGTTCGAACGCGACCAAAGCAGTTCCACAGGAACACCCCCCCCGGGTGACACCGCCGGAGTGAATACCACGCCCACGACCAATGATCAGGTGGGCCCTACCGGTAACAGTACGGGCGGATCCCAATGATATAACCGATCAAGGGGTCGGAGGTGTAACAGTGTTCCTGTTACCGCCATCTGTTGCGGAGCCGGTGCCAGTGGTCCCCGTGCCACCATCTGGGCCCAATGACCGATCGGTATCATTGCCTGTTTGCGGAACGCGGGTATTTCCTGCGCCACTGTTAGCCCTGTTCCTTTCATCGAGGATATCGGGTTGCTGGTCAGGCGGCGGCTCCCTCCTCATTTCAGGGCCTGGTGCTCCGCCTGTCGTAAGCGTTCTCCGATCGGGCCGGTTCATGTCCATCGTGTTCCAGCGCTCGTACTGCTCTTCGCTGAGTATCCCTCTCAGTTCATTGTTCCTGCGCTCAGTGAGCGGTGCCATGTCCTTATGT
>JAEYYE010000288.1 GCA_023430945.1 Bacteroidota bacterium | reverse complement strand
CTTTCCACCACGGTGGAACAATGGATCTATCCGGCATGCCAGCTGATCGGGCCGACCGCCGTGATCAACGCCGATCCGATGACCGGCTTCGCACCCCTCGAAGTACAATTCGACGGTACCGCATCCTACGATCCGGGCGAGATCGTGAGCTACGAATGGGATTTCGGTGACAACACGTTCTCCAACGATCCAACGCCAACGAAGACCTTCACCACGGAAGGGCCCAACTACGTTACGTTGACGGTGACCGATGACGATGGATCGACCAACACGGCGCAACGCGTGATCAACGTGATCACGCTCGATCCGCCGCAATGCATAAGTACGCAGAACGGATTGCTCCGTGAAGTATGGACGGATATCACCGGTGCTACCGTGGCTTCGCTCGTAGCAGATCCCTCCTACCAGGGCGATCCCGATCTTACGGAGATCCTGCCTCAGGCGCAAACCCCCGAGAATTCCGGCAGCAACTATGGCGCACGCTTGCGTGGTTGGATCGTTCCGGAGGCTACGGGCGAGTATGTGTTCACGCTCACTTCCAACGATGCATCCATGGCCTACCTCAGCCTCAACGCCGATCCTGTGAACAAGGTGCTGATCGCGAACGTGCCGGGATCCACGCAACCCGATGAATACGATGCCTATCCATCGCAGGTGAGCGAACCGATCGAATTGCAGGCAGGGGTGTACTATTACCTCGAGATCCTGCACAAGCAGGGCACCGGCGGCGATCACCTCACGTTGCGCTGGCAGGGCGATGGTGCGACCGGGCCTGAAGTGATCCCCGGCAGCGTTCTTTCACCCTGGACGGAGTGTCTGCCAGGTGTTCAGGTACGCGTGCTGTTGCAAGGTGCGTGGGATGCCGGGATCGGATCCATGCGCGATGATCTCCGGCAGGCTGGTGTAGTTCCGTTGGTGGAACCGTATTCCGCGATGGGTTTCAACGTAACGGATGGAGGTGGATCGATACAGGCGCCGATGCTCGCCGCCGGCGGCTTGAACGCGATCGTGGACTGGGTGCTCGTGGAGCTGCGTGCTGCGGCCGATCCAACGCAGATCATCGCAAGCCAGGCTGCGCTCGTGCAGCGCGATGGTGATGTGGTGGGCACGGATCAATATCCGCATCTGCGGTTCGATGTGGCGCCTGGTGAATACCATGTGGCCGTGCGTCATCGCAACCACCTTGGTGCCATGTCCGCTGCATCGATCGATCTGGCGGACCAGGTGGCATTGTTCGATCCTTCCGATCCCGGCACCGCGATGTTCGGCACCGATGCCCAACGAACGCTACAGAACGGCAAGCGGGCCTTGTGGAGCGGCAATGTGGTTCACGATCAACAGATCTCGTACGTGGGTGCCGGGAACGATCGCGAACCGATCCTTCAGGATATCGGAGGAATACCCACAGCGGTGATCACCGGCTATCACGACAGCGATGTGAATATGGATGCGTATGTGAAATACGTGGGGCGTCGCAACGATCGCGATCCGATCCTGTTGAACATCGGCGGTGTGGTGCCAACGGCTATCCGGGAAGAGCAGCTTCCGTAGCCTTCCTTTCGTCCGCCGCCATCGCTTTCAGGTACGCGGTGAGCGCCTTGCCGCGCGGTTCGCTGATCACGGCGTTCAGGATGGCCTTCGTCCTGTGATCGAGCATCTTCTTCATGCTGTGATCGCTGGTGCGCTTCTCGAATTTCTTCCCCGTGGTCATGGCCTTTGTATTTATGATCGCAAGGTTCATACGATGCACTTTTCGCTCAATACCATGATCGAGGTAATCGTTCCGTTGTGATCGAACAGATGCATGTTGATCGCAGTATTGCGATATCGATCCCTGCCCGTTGAGAACGGATCGCCAAGGATCTGATCCCTGATGGGTGGGCGGTGATGATCAGGCTTGCGAAGTCCACCTGTTTATTAACGATCGGGTAGCGGATCCGGTGATATGCTATATAACTTTAAAGTGGATAAATCGCTAGTTACAGTAAAGATCGATCGTTATGATGATGAACACCACTACTTTCTTGTCACGTTGGAATGGACCATTTGCCCTGCTATTCGCTTTCATTATCCCATCATTCTCCACCGCACAGGTGGATCACGTGGTGATCAGCCAGATATATGCGGGTGGGGGCAATTCAGGTTCAACCTACAACGCGGATTTCGTGGAACTGTTCAACCCTACTGGAGCTGCGGTCAACCTCACCGGCTGGAGCCTTCAATACGCCACGGAAACGAACACATCGGGTTACGGAAGTATTGTTGCCTTGAGCGGCACGATCGCTCCTGGCAGGTACTTCCTGGTGCAACTGGCCACAGGTACCAACGGCGCCGTTCTGCCGGCAACGCCCGATCTGAGCAATGGCAGCATGAACATGGGCACTGTAGGCGGGAAGGTCATTCTGGCCAGCAATACGACCCCGATCACAGGCACAGGTTGCCCGCCCGGGCCAAGTGTTGTGGACCTGGTGGGCTGGGGAAGCGGTACGAACTGCTTTGAAGGTTCGCCCACCGCTGCCCAGTCGAATACTTCGGGAAGACGGCGGACCAACAGTTGCAACGACACCAACAACAACGCCGCGGATTTCGCCGCTGCCACGCCTCCTACTCCACGAAATTCCGCGACCACTCCAGTATACTGTTATCCTGTACTATTGGTGATCACGAGCATTGTGCCCGCTACACCTACGGCCGGCGAAACCTTCAATGTTACCGTGGAAGCTCACAATGCCGCAGGTGTGCCGCAGGGCGTACTTCAAGCCACCACGGTACAGTTGAGCACCAACGGAAATGCTGGCGTGATCGGCGGTAATACCACAGGTGTGATCGCCCAGGGAAGCAGTTCGGTCACCATCACGGGTGTTACTCTTGCGTCGGGAGGAACGAACGTTACGCTTACCGCAACGCGCACTGCAGGTCAAACACTTCTTACAGCCGGCACGAGTGCACCTTTCACGGTCCTTGGCGGGAGCGATACCTCGGTACAATTCGATGAGGCTTCCAGTGTAGTTACGGAAGGTGCAGGAACATTGGACATTTACGTAACGATATCCAACCCCAGCGCCACGCAAGCCACCAGTGTTCTAGTGGCGCTTGCCAGTGGGAACTCTGCTGCGATCGGCGGCTTCACCAACCAGACCATCACGTTCCCGGCAGGATCGAGCGATCCGCAAGTGGTAACACTCACGATCGTTAATGATGTTACATGCGATCCGCCGGAGGTGATCACATTGGGATTGGAGAATGTTTCCGGTGGAGATGGCACACCCATGGTCGGATCGCCGAGTACGCATCTGATCACTATTGAAGATAACGATCAAGGGCAAAGCGTTCAACTTGCGAGGCAGTACTTCGATGGAACGGGCAGCGAGACCTGGCCTATCACTGCCGGAGCAGCTTCGATCAGTACAAATGCCGGCGGTTCGGATACGCCACCCGGTCAACGCATCCTTTCCGCTCCGGCATCGTGGCAGGTGAACAATGCCACCACAACGCTCGAACTCGGCACCATCTTCCCGAACCAATGGAGCAACATGGTGATCCGAGCGCGTCTCGCAAGCTTGTCCACCACGATAGGAAATGGTGCGGAACAGAACGACCAGGTGCGCTTCTATGTGAACATCGATGGTGCAGGTTTTCCCGCGACACCCGATCTTACCATAACTGGTGGCAGCGCCGGCAACTCACGCTGGGGTTTCAATTCCACCGGTGTCGCTTCCACCACCGCTGGCACTCCTGTCACTGTGGCTGCACCCGGAGGAGGAACGATCACCAATGGCCCCACATTCATTTCGATCAATATCCCGAACAGCGCATCGAGCGTGCAGTTGCGCGTGATCGCCAACAACAATTCCACCGGCGAAGTATGGGCGTTGGACAATGTGGAGATCATCGGCAACACTTGTCCACAGACTTTCTATAGTGAAGCGAGCGGTGACATCACCGATCCGATCTGGAGCAATTTCCCGGGCGGCACCCCGGGACCTGCCATCATCAACGAAGCGTCGAGCATCGTGGTGCAGAGCGGTTTCACCGTGACGAATTCCAGCGATAACCATGTGAGCGATCTAACGGTGCAGACCGGCGGAACACTCGTGCTCGATGATGACATGGTGCTCACCGTCCATGGCTCGACCATCTCGATCGATGGCGCGATCACCGCGAACGAAGGCATCCTTGAACTGGTCGGCATCAATCCAACGATCGTTTCCACTTTTGATCCGCTCACGCTCTTTGATCTGCGCATCAATACGGCAGCAGGTGCTTCCACTGATGCGGATCTGCTGATCGGCGGCACCCTGGAATTGGTGGATGGTGATCTTGATGCAAGCGGTGGATCGGTAACATTGATCAGTGATGAGGAACGTACCGGCCGGCTTGGCGAGGTTTCGCCCACGGCTTCCTATACCGGCAACATCACGGTGCAGCGATACATTCCCGGTGGCGCTACGAATTGGCGCATGCTGGGCAGTCCCGTGGAAGGTGCCACGGTGGCGCAATTGGACGATGACTTCTTTACCGCAGGTTTCCCGGGTTCCGACTATCCTGAATTCATTGTGGACGGACAGTACTGGCCAAGCATCAGGTATTACGACGAAACGATCCCAGGCCCCGATGTGGATGCGGGCGTGCTGGGTGTTGAGAGCACGCAAACGCCGATGGAAGAGGGAAGGGGATATGCCGCCTGGAGTGGCGATTCATTGCAAGGCACGGCTTCCTTCACGGTCGATCTGATCGGTGCACCGAACATCGCCCTGGATCCGATCGAACTTCCACTTACATGGACCGACAGCGGGAACCCTGAAGCCGATGGTTTTAACCTGGTAAGCAATCCCGTGCCTAGCCCGATCGATTTCATCGCGATCGAAAAAGGTGCCGATGTACAGAACGCCTATTACCTCTACGATCCGGCCACGGGCAACACGGATTCCTGGAGCAATGGTTTCGGCATCGGCACGGCGGATGGGATCATTCGAGCTGCACAGGGATTCTGGATGAAGGCGAACGGCCCGGAGGCCACCGCAACAGTGCATGAAAGTGCAAAGGTCGAAGCGCCACAAGGTGGAGCCTTCGGCGGGCTGGAGCAACCGCAAGTTCCCATGGTGCAGTTGGAAGTGAGAAGCGCGATCAACGAGTACAGTGATCGCAGCCTGATCATCTTCGATCTGGGAACCCCGGCCCGTGATGCCGATGATGCATTGAAATTCGTGTTCGCACATCCCGACGCACCGCAGATCGCCACGCGCAGCAGCGATGGGTTCGATCTGCAGATCGATATGCATGGGGCCGGCCAGGAGGGTGCCAGCATTCCGGTGCTTGTTCGCGTTGCGATCGGTGGCACCTACACGATCGATGCGCAGGTGATGGGCGTGAGCGGGCTCACCTGCCTTTCGTTGGAGGATCTTTCCACCGGAACCATTACGCCATTGAACGGGGACAACTCCTATAGCTTCGAGATCAGCGACACCGATGATTGGAGCACACCACGGTTCATGCTGCATGCCTCTGCACCGATCGCACTTTCAACCACCGCTCCATTGTGCGCCGGTGATCCTGGTGCGGCCGAGGTGCAGATCACAGGCGAACCACTAACTGTGACCTGGATGAATGCATCCGGTGAAGCGATCCAGACGGTGACGGGAACAGGTACGATCGGTCTCGATGATCTTGATGCCGGGAACTATTCGGTCGCGGTCGAAGGTTCAGGAACAGCGTGCGGCGTATTGATGGAACAATTCACGATGGAAGCACCATTCGAATTGGAGGCTTCGATCACGGACATGATACCGGCGAATTGCGCGAACGATGATGAAGGGCAGATCACAGTGACGGTACTCGGTGGCGTGGCGCCGTACGAATACCTGTGGAGCAACGGATCCACCGGGGCTGCGATCGATGCGCCGGCAGGTACGTATACCCTTGAATTGACCGATGCCAACGGTTGCACGCTTGAAAGTGCGTTCGCGATCGAATTGAGCGAAGAAGCACCGATCGCTCAGTTCGAAATAAGTGGCGGGATCCATCTGGTGAACGAACCGGTGATCTTCACCAACACCAGCGTGAACGCAGTGTCGGTCGTTTGGGACCTTGGCGATGGCACCACCACCGGGGAAGCATCGCCCACGCACATCTACACTTCACCAGGTCCCTACACGGTAACACTTACGGCGACAGATGCCGCCGGTTGCAGCGTGGTCCATTCCGCGGAACTGCTTGTGCAATTGGGAACCGGGCTCACCGCCGAAGCTTCCACGAACATCGTGAACGCGTGGGCCCGGAACGGCCGCCTCTACATCGATCATTCGTACAACAGTCCCGAGGACCTCATGATCGAGGTGATCGATGCCACGGGCAAGGTGCACATCGCGGTGAACGCGCCTGCCACGCCTGGTACGATCGACTTGAACGCCGATGCGCTGCCCACCGGTATCTGGTTCGTTCGTGTGCTGCACGATCAGGAGAAACATACTTTCAAAGTACCGTTGGTCCGGTAGTGCTCAACGCACGTTGTAAGGCGGCCTTCGCAAAAGCGGGGGCCGCCTTTTTGCTGAGTTCATTTCCCACTTTTCCCGCATTGGTACCGGCATGGTCCGCTGGTACGACTTTTGACGACCTGAAGGCTTATCAAGGTATTCCCCCAAGTCTTCTTTTCCGATCCAAAACATTGATCGCTGTATGCAAAGTGTGAATGGTGAGCGTACGAAAGAGGCACGCGCCTTCTATCGGGAGTCGCTGCGGTTGCTCGACGAGACCGGCGTGGACTACATGCTCGGTGGCGGCTTCGCGCTCTATCACTACACCGGCATCGTTCGCGACACCAAGGACCTGGATATCTTCTGCCGATCCAGCGAATACCCGAAGATCCTGAAATATTTCTCCGACAAGGGCTACGAAACGCAGTTGTACGATGTACGATGGCTGGCGAAAGTGAAGAAGGGCGAGGATTTCATCGACATCATCTGGGATACGGTGAACAACATCTGCCGCGTGGACAATTCCTGGTTCGAGCGGGCACCGATCGGGGAATACGCCGGCCACAAGGTGAACTTCATTCCCGCCGAGGAACTATTGTGGTGCAAGATCTACGTTCAGAACCGGGAACGATATGATGGATCGGACGTGAACCACCTGATCCTGCGCTACGGCGCCAACATGGATTGGAAGCACATCCTGAACCGCATGGATCCGCACTGGCACCTTTTGCTTGCGCAGGTCCTCTCTTTTCAATTCTGTTATCCTTCGGATTACCGCGAGATCATTCCGCAATGGCTGTTCGATGAACTGATCGAACGCGCACAACTGCAATACGACATGCCTGCGCCGTACGAAAAGGTCTGCCGCGGACCGATCATCGATCAAACCCAATACGAGGTCGACATCAAGGAATGGAATTACAAGGTGACAACGATAAAGACCGTGTAGGTCAAGGGACCGATCGGGTCGGAAGGAAGCCCGTGCGCATCGCGGCCGTTGCGGATATCCATGTGAAGGAAAGCGACAAGGGCCGCTGGGTCGATCTGTTCAAGCAGGCCTCGGAAAGTGCTGATGTGCTGTTGATCTGCGGCGACCTCACCGATACCGGTGATGAAGGGGAAGCACAGGTGCTGGCGGATGAATTGCGCAGTTGCAGCATTCCGGTGCTTGCCGTGCTTGGCAATCACGATTTCGAGAAGGGGCGCCATAAACTGATCCGACAGATCCTGCAAAGCGAGCGCGTGCATATACTCGATGGTGAAGCGATCACGGTGGCAGGCGTCGGGTTCGCCGGAGTGAAAGGATTCGGTGGCGGCTTCGACAAGCAGATGCTTTCCTTCTTCGGTGAAGGCGCCATGAAAGCATTCGTGCAGGAAGCGGTGGATGAAGCATTGCGGCTCGACCGTGCATTGGCGCGGCTTGATCAGGAGCACGAGGACCTGAAGAAAGTGGTGTTGATGCACTATTCACCCGTGAGCGCAACGGTGATCGGTGAGCCGGAGGCGATCTGGCCCTTCATGGGTTGCTCCCGCCTGGCCGAACCGCTCACCCGCCGCAATGTCACCGCTGCTTTTCACGGCCATGCGCACGTTGGTACGTTCGAGGGTGAAGCACCGGGCGGCGTGAAGGTCTTCAACGTATCGATCCCGGTACTGAACAAGACCGGCCACAAGCATCTCTTCCACGTGCTGGAGGTGTAGTGCTTGTTGAAAGTTCGATCGGCTCTTCCGATCTGCGGATCGGCCCCGCGTGTGATCTTTGGTGCTCCAATGCTGCGCCGCCTCCACATCCGCAACTACCTCCTCATGGAGGAGCTGGACCTTTCCCTCAAGGAAGGGCTCACCATCATCACCGGGGAGACCGGCAGCGGAAAGAGCATCATCATCGGTGCACTGGCTCTTGTGATGGGCGATCGCGCGGATGCCGGTGTGCTCCGCGATCCGTTGAAGCGCTGCGTGATCGAGCTCGAGGTGGATCTGGATGAACTGAAGCTGGAAGAATGGTTCGATCGCAACGAGCTGCCATTCGAGCGGTACACGTTGCTACGGCGCCAACTTGAGCCGAACGGAAGATCACGCGCGTTCATCAACGACACGCCAGTGAAGCTCGATCAACTGCGCGAACTCGGATCGAAGCTCGTGCACGTTCACAGCCAGCACCACACATTGCTGCTCAACGATCCGCGGTTCCAATTGGGACTGATCGATCATGCCGCGGGAATGGCTGCGGATGCCGTTAACTACCGGAAGCGCTACGAGAAGTGGCGCGAGCTGCAACGTGAATTGAACGACCTCAAGGAACAAAGCGCCAAAGCCCAGGCAGAGCTTGATCTGGTGCAATTCCAGTTGGGAGAATTGGAGACCGCCGATCTGAAAGCCGATGAGCAGGAGCGGATCGAACAGGAGCTGCTGCGCGCGGACAATTCCGAGGAGTTGCTGCAGGCGCTGCGATCGCTGAGCGAAGGCATCGAAGGCGAACAGGGCGCCACATCGATCGTCGATCGGTTGCGTTCGGCGATCGCCAAGGCGGCACGGATCGATACCGGCGTTGCCGATCTGCTGAAGCGCCTGGAGAGCGTCAAGATCGAACTGAAGGACATCGCCGGTGAGGCCGATGACCTGGCCGGCAAGGTGGAGATCGATCCGGCCGAAGCGGAACGGTTGCGCGAACGCCTCGATCTCATGCTGAAGCTCCAGCAGAAAAACCGCGTGAAGACGAACGCCGAGCTGCTGGCCTTGCAGGAACAACTGCAGCAACGCGCATCGGCGATCGGTGCCATGGATGAGCGCATCCCGCAGCTAGAAGGGGAGGAGGCCGCCCAGGCGAAGGAGATCCATGCACTGGCCACCACGCTTTCCAAGGCGCGCGCAAAGGCCGCGAAGGAGCTGGCGAAAAAGGTGGAGAAGATCCTGCACGAACTCGGCATGGAACACGCCATCCTGCAGTTCGATCACCAGGTGGAAGAAGCACCAAGCCCGAACGGTTTCGATCGCATCAAAGCGATGTTCAGTGCCAACAAGGATCGCAAACCATCGGGGCTGGACAAGGTGGCCAGCGGCGGTGAACTCAGCCGCGTCATGCTCGCGCTCATCTCCCTGGCCGCCGATTCACAGGACCTGCCCACGGTGATCTTCGATGAGATCGATACGGGCGTTAGCGGCGAAGTGGCCGATCGCGTCGGCGGGCTCATGGCGCGCATGGGTGCAGATCGCCAGATCATCGCCATCACGCACCTGCCGCAGATCGCCAGCAAGGCCGCCAACCATCTGTTGGTGACCAAGGGGACCGCTGGGGATACGGTTCAAAGCCGCATCACCGAGCTGAGCAAGAAGCAACGCATCGAAGCGATCGCACAAATGCTCAGCGGCCGGGAGCTGACGAAGGCCGCGCTGGAGAACGCGAAGGTGTTGCTGAAGTCCGATAACTGATCTTGGGCGAATTCCTGTCAGGACGCGGCTGCGCCTGCAAGTCCGCACTCGCAAAAGCCTAGCTTGCGGGCTTTCCGGCTTCGCCGCTCATGCAGATCTTGTGAGGCTGCGCGAACTCTGTTTGTTTTTGATCGGAGATTTCGATCGGAATGCCTAACGTTTTGCCGCTTTGCGAAGGCGGGGATTTTCAGCACTAAACTTCATTAAATGAACAAAGCTTGAATTTAGCACTTCACTGTCATAGAAGCACGAAACCCCCGCTTTTGCAAAACGGCTGTTACCAGCTGTTTTTCTTATTGTCATTGTATTACAGTTTCTCACAATTTTGCCTTGTCAACCAATGTCAATGTGTTGTATAAGTGGTCAATAAATGCAGAAAATTTAGCTTGCATAGAAGTCATAGTTTCAGGATTTCTGTTTTTAGCCACATTTGTAAAGTCTGTCCAAATTGAGGCATTTATTGTAGCTTCCGTTTGAAGTTGTCTATGCTCAACACTACCAATTCCACCAATGGCTAAAAAGTCGGCCATTTCTAAAAAGTCTTTTATTTTTTGTTTTGTCGGAGTGGTGATTTTAGCCTGTGTAAGTGCTTTGTCAAATAATTCTCCTTTTAAATGCTCTAAAAC
>JAEYYE010000215.1 GCA_023430945.1 Bacteroidota bacterium | reverse complement strand
GTGCTTATCCTGATCTATCCGAAAGGCGGCGAACTGCACACGCTGTTGATGCTGCGTCCCGTGTATGAAGGGGTGCACAGCGGACAGATCGGTTTTCCCGGAGGGAAGCAGGAGGACGGCGATCCATCGCTTGGATCCACAGCGTTGCGCGAATTCGCGGAAGAGACCGGATCGCACACGAAGGAGATCGTGATCCTTGGATCGCTCACACCGATCTACATTCCGCTGAGCCGTGCGATCGTAACGCCATTCATAGCTTACACGGAAGAAATTGGAAGCTTCGATCCCGATCCGAACGAAGTGGCGGAACTGATCGAAACACCGCTCACCGTGCTGCTCGATGACCGGATCCTGAAAAAGCGGCGGCAGCACATCACTATCCTGGACACGGAGATGGAGATCCCGTACTACGATGTCCTCGGCCACGTGGTGTGGGGCGCCACGGCGATGATGATCGCCGAACTACGCGAACTGTTCAACCGGCTGCGCGATGCCGAGCTGCGCCAGCAGAGCCCCTGAAGGCTTCGTCCCTTCAGCATCCGCGCTGTACTCCGGCTTGATCCGCCGCACGAAATACATATCGATCGCGCCCTTGTTCTTGGCCTCCACCTGGCCGCGGTTCTCGCAATCGAAATACTCCCGGATCAGTGCGTACGTCGCACCACTGATGTTCACTTCTCCCGGCACCCCGCTGCTTTCCATGCGGCTCGCCGTGTTCACCGTATCGCCCCAGATATCGTAGGCGAATTTCCTGCGGCCCACCACACCGGCGACGACCGGCCCGGTATGGATGCCGATCCGGAGTATCCAGGGGATTTTGCCGAGCGCTTCCCGTTCACGCCGCCAGCGATCCATCAACTCACGCACTTCGATCGCTGCGAGCACGCTCTTCACCGCATGGTGCGGATCCCTAGTGGGCACGCCGCATGCGCACATGTAACTATCTCCTATCGTCTTGATCTTCTCTATGCCGTAACGCGCGGTGATCTCATCGAACTTGATGAAACATTCATCCAGTTCGAACACCAATTCCTCCGGCGTCATTTTCTCCGCGGCCTTCGTGAACCCTTTCATATCGGTGAAGAGCACGGTCACATCATCGTGCCTTCGTGCCGTCGCCTTTCCCTTCTCTTTCAATTCCTCACTGATCTCGCGCGGAAGGATGTTCAGCAGAAGGCCTTCGATCTCCTTCTTCTGCCCTTCGATCTCCCGGCTCTGTGCCACCACTTCGGCGGTGCGCTGCTGCACTTTCTGCTCGAGCAGGATGTTGCGTGCACGCAATTGTTTCTCGCGCACCTTGATGTAGCTGAAGAGCTCGATACCGATCGCCACGATCAACACCGAGTAGAACCACCAGGACCGGTACCAAGGCGGCAGGATCGAAAAATGGAATTCCGCCGGTGGATCGCTCCAGACCCCCGATCGGTTCATCGCCTTCACCTTGAAGACATAATCGCCAGGCTGCAACGCCGGGTAATGCGCTTCCGTGGCGTCCGTGGGCGGTTGCCATTCGTTGTCCACGCCATCGAGCATATACGCGTACTGCACCGCGGCGGGATCGCTGAGCGAAACACTGCCGTACGCGATGCGGATGTTATTGTCTGCATGGCTGAAGGACATGCCATCGCGGAACCCGCGATCCTCAAGGTTCACGCGCAGTCCGCGCAGTGCGATCAAAGGCGCGGGAACTTCGTCCGTCTTTTCTTCTGTGGAAACGCGCGTGGCACCGTTGGCCGTACCGAACCAGAGATCGCCCGATCGCGCGCTGCATGTGGCGTTGGGTTTCGTTTCGATGCCGATGTATCCCGATCGATCGGTGTAGGAGATGAACCCTTCCCGCCCCGGCACCCACTTGTCCAGGCCGCGGCTCGATCCGATCCAGATGCTTCCATGCGCATCGATGTTCAACGCCTTGATCGAGTTGGAAAGGAGACCATCATCTGTCGTGAACGTTCCCGCCACCCGATCATCCTTCAATAGAATGACCCCCTGCCCTTCCGTGCCTATCCATGTCCTTCCCTCCTTATCCTGAACGAAGCTCGTCGCAGTGAACTGCCGGCCCAGATCGATGGCACGTGCCACGCCGTTCTCCACGCGGCAGACGCCATGGATCACCGTGCCCACCCAAACCCTTCCTTTTGGATCGATGTGGAGCGAAGCGATGTTGCCGCTGGAAAGCCCGTTGGCCGTGTTGTGGATGATCGGCGGCTGTCCTGCGCGGTACTGGATCAGTCCATCGAGCGAACCGATCCAGAGTTCGCCCGCGCGGCCGGATGCGAGCGCAGTAACGCGGCCATCGGGTACGCGCACTTCCGGGTTGTAGCCCGATCGGAACGTGCCCGCATCGAATTCGAACAGGCCGGCATTGTCCGATCCGATCCACACTTTTCCGTTCGCATCCTGAACGATGCTGCGTATGCGGTTGCTGTTGAGCTCGCCTTGTTGCGCTGTGATGTTGCGCTTCGTTCCCCTGCGCGGATCCCAGAGCGTGATGCCGCCGTTGGTGCCGAACCAGATCCTTCCCTGGCGATCCTCCATCACCGCCCACACCTGTGGATCCACCAGCCCATCGGCCTCGGTGAAATTGGTGAAACGCTCGCCTTTGTAGATGTCCAGTCCGTTGATGTTGGTGCCTATCAGCATGTTGCCTTCACGATCGCGGATCATGCAACGCACCATGGCATCATGCAATCCGTTGCTCTCGTCGAGTCCCACGATCCGTCCACCGTTCACCCGGCCGATCCCTTTGTCGTACGTACCGATCCAAACGTTCCCGGCCACATCCTCCCCGAAGCTGATCACAAAGTTGCTGGCCAGGCCATTGCCGATATGGTATTGCGTGGATCCGCCCCTGCCATCGAGGGTATACGCCCCGCCGTAACGCGTTCCGATCCACAGATCGCCGTTGACGGCCTCGTACGCCGCGATCACGAGCTCTTCCGCTGGAAGACCTTTGGGAATGAACTGCACGAACTGCCTTTCCTGGTCGAGGCGGAACATCGATCCGGAAGCATCGACGAAACAGAGTTGACCATCGTTCAACGAGAGCACTTTTGAAAGTCCCGGATCGATGCCGTGCTCTTCACTGAAAATGGTGACATCGGCTTTGCCTTCATCATTCACCTCATCAACCCTGATCGCGCCCTGGCCATAGGTCGCCAGCCAGATCCTTCCCTGCGCGTCCTGCGCAATGCTGCTGATATCCGAGGTGATCGCAACGGAGGGCTTCAGCACACGTGCCTTGTCATTTTCGATCAGGGTGAGCCCACCACCAAGATGGCCGGCCCAGATCCGCTTCCCTGAATCCATGAAGAGCGATCGCACACCGTTGGGAGCGATGCCGTGCGCCGGATCGTAGGTGGTCACGATGTTGCCGTCCATGCGCGAAAGACCGGCCTCCGTACCGATCCAGATCATGCCGGCCTCATCCTCCAGCAGATCGTACACCTTCGACGCAGGCAGGCCGTGTTGCACACCGATGTTCTCAAGGAACGACCGCTGCGCACTGCCGATCGAAACGATCAGCGCCAGCGTGAAGCAAAAGAATGATCTCATGGATCTGCGGGATCAACGGGTGAGTTCGTAGAAGGACGGATCGGCGCCAGTGGCATCGCTGATCACCAGGGTGCTGTTCACCGTTCCGCTGTAGTTCTCCAATTGCTGGCGGAGCGATCCGTAGTTGTAATAGCTGTAGATGTCGTCCTTCTTCGCATCAACGGGAAGCCAGTAGGCCTTGCTGCCGATGCTTCGGCCATGGCCGGTGTACCATACGAGGATCGTATTCACCTTGTTGGTACGCACCAGGTCGCGCAGTTCGATGTTGAAGAACCGGTCCATCTGCTCCTTGGTGAGGTTCTTCTTGCTGATCGTCTTCTGCACATTGTAGCTTGAAAATGTCTTCTGCATCTTCTGCGCATCGGAGCCGTTCTGCACCGGCGGGAAATTGCGGTAGTTGGAATTCTCGATCTGTATCACCCAGGTGATACCGGTGGTGCCGACGGCTGCGGGAGCAGCCGGTTTGGATGCCACTGGTTCCGCCTTTCTCACCAGATCGTAGCTCGCTTCGGTCGCATTGCCGAACTGGTCCTCGGCCCGGATCACGATCTTCTCCAAGTCCTTCACGTTGGTGCGTATGCTGAAATCCGGATCGACCTTGTCGGGGGCATAACTGGCGTTCACGCCGTTCACCATGATCGCGCGGATCAAGCTCGCATCGGTGATGACGCCTTCAATGAAAAGATCGTCCTTACCGGCCGCGATCGTGAGTTCGCGATCGCCCGTTGGTTTCGGTGAAGTGATCTTCACGGCGGGTGCGATGCCTTCCGTTCTCACCACCTTCAATTCCACGGAATTCATGTTCTCATACACGTCCATTGCCTGAACCAGAACGGTGGAATCATTTCGATCGAAGGGGATCTTAACACTGAACTGCGGATCTTTCTCATCCTTGATGAACTCCGCGGCTACACCGTTCACCACCACCGATCGCAGCAGGCTCTTGTCTCGCACGTGGCCGGAGACCTTCACGGTATCGATGGAGCTGGAGATCTGCGCAACATCGTTCGGGCTGAAAGGTTCCAGAACGGTGATCAACGGGGGATCTTCCTCGCGGTTCATCTCATAGATCCGCTTTTCGATCCGTTCGCGCGCGATCTCCATTTCGCGCTGCACCTCATCTGTATACCGGCCGGAATCTTTCAGATACTTCCGTGCCAGGTCCCGATCGGTGAGTGCACCTTCCATATCCAGGTTCGCCTCGCGGCATTCCGATCGCAGGACCAGCAGATCGGGATCTGTTGGCGCGTCGAGCAACGCGCGGTTCAGGTCGTTCACGGCGTTCTGGTGCTGCCCGAAACCATGGTAATACTTCGCGCGCTGGTGATAGATCTGCACATCGTGCCGGTCGAGCGCGATGCACTTGCTCACATCATCGATCGCCTTTGAATATTCCTTCTGCAAGGCGTAGGCTTTCGATCGGGCGAAGAGCGCATCGGTGCTTGCGGGGTTCAATTCCAAGGCACGCGTGCATTTCTCGATCGCCTTCTCCAGCGTGCGCATGCGCATGGTGCCACCGGAATACTGATCGTACAGGCCAAGTTGAACATCGGCAAGCGCGACATACGCAGGCTCATAGAGATGATTCCACTCCAGTACTTTCTCCAGATCGAATTCCGCGGTCTTCAGATCGCCGGAAGCCGTCCGTGCCAGCGCATGCACGAAATAACTGTCGGTGGTCGCTTTCAAAGCAAGTGCTGCATCAGCAGTGCGTACAGCACAGTCCACGTCGTTTAATTGAAGACAGGCCCGCGTTTTCGTCAGTTGCGCATCCATGTATTTCGGATCCACGCGCAATGCCTGATCGAGCAGCGCCATCGCCACCTGCGGACTGTCGATCTCCAGGTAGGCCTTCGCAGCTTCGGTGGCGAATGCGGGCTCGGCCGGATCGAGCTCGGCCAGTGTGCGACGGTCGTGTGCCGCTTCCTCTTTACGACCGAGTAGGCCGTTCACTTCGGCCTTGGCCTGCCATGCCTTTGCCAACTTCGGATCCACCTGCACGGCCAGTGTGTAACGCTCCAACGCCTGCTCCAGCTGGCCTTGTTTGCGCAATTCATCGCCTTCCTTCAGGAAGGTTTTGCCACCTTGCGGAAGTACATGGATCGAAAGAAGAACACAGATCGAAACGAATAGGGATCGAAGGCACATGGTGGTGGAGCCACCAAAAATAGGAGGATCGGCCGGATGGCCGAATGTTCAATATCCAATCTCCAACTCTCAAGTAAGAACAGATCCTACTTGGATATTGATCATTGGCTATTGATCATTGGATATTCGCTACTCTTCCTTCACGAACTTCGCCATCACCTCCGGCGTAACCCCCGTGGTGCTGAAACCGCCATCATGGAAAAGGTTCTGCATGGTTACATAACGCGTTAGATCGCTGAAGAGGCTGATGCAGTAGCTGGCGCAATCGATCGCGGGGGCGTTGCCCAACGGGCTCATTTCCTGCGCGAAACCGAAGAAGCCGTCGAAGCCTTTAATGCCCGTGCCGGCCGTGGTCATAGTCGGACTTTGGCTGATCGTATTCACGCGTATTTTCTTCTCTTTCCCCAGGCGATATCCCCAACCACGCGTGATCGATTCCAATAATGCCTTCGCATCGGCCATGTCACCGTAATCGGGGAACACGCGTTGCGCCGCGATGTAGCTTAATGCGACCACCGATGCACCTTCCGCCAGCGCACCCTGCTTGTGCGCGCTCTGCAGCATGCGGTGCAGGCTCATTGCGCTCACATCCAGGGTCTGCTTGTACCACTCGTAGTTCAGATCATCGTATTTGCGGCCCTTGCGCACGTTGGGGCTCATGCCGATGCTATGCAACAGGAAATCGATCGGGCCACCGAGCTTTTCCTGCGCTTCGGTGAAGAGCTTCTCAAGATCGGCATCGTTGGTGGCATCTGCCGGGATCACTGTACTTTTTGTCGCTTCGGCCAGCTTGTTGATCTCGCCCATGCGCATGGCCACGGGCGCATTGGTGAGCACGAACGTAGCCCCTTCGGCATGCGCCAGTTCCGCCACCTTCCATGCGATGCTCTGCTCATTGAGGGCACCCGTAATGATGCCGCGCTTTCCTTTCAGGAGTCCGTACGCCATGGGCGCGAAGATAGCGGGAGGTGAAAAAGTGCGAGAGTGAAAGGGTGAAAGAGTAAATGCCAGCCTCCTGTTCCACCTTTTCGCTTCTTCACTTACCACAC
This sequence comes from Bacteroidota bacterium, assembly GCA_023430945.1. Classification (GTDB taxonomy): domain Bacteria; phylum Bacteroidota; class Bacteroidia; order Flavobacteriales_F; family PHOS-HE28; genus PHOS-HE28. The sequence continues at coordinate 404 of JAEYYE010000215.1, read as the reverse complement.
AAAGGTTTTGGGCGGGATCGGTACAGGTCGTGTCTTCGCCTGCAACTCCTCGCTGCGCTGCGGGGTTTCCGGCTGCGCCACTTACGCAGATCGGTGGTGAGCGAAGGTGATCTGGTCGTTGATCGGAATTTTCGCCAACTTCGCAATGCTTGCCGATGATCGAGGCGATCCGATCGGGACGAAAAGTTGGGCTTTACATGCCAAATAGTGAAGTTTAACCCTAGATCTGGTACAATACACAGTTACCAGCTATTTTAAACGACAAACAAACAGTAATGGAAGAAATAAACGAACACCAAAGACAACTTAAAGAGTTCCTCGACAATTATAAAAATTTGACAGACTTATATCCATACGTTAGACAGGCATATGATTTGGCAACATTTAAAAAAGAAGTAGCTGAC
>JAEYYE010000191.1 GCA_023430945.1 Bacteroidota bacterium | reverse complement strand
CCGGTGTACCTGCAGATCAGCCGCTCCGATCAGCTGGTCTCGGAACCGATCACAACGGAACGCTACGATCCGGCGTTGCACGATGTGCATAACATCTACGGGCGCGCCAATTATTTCCGCGGTTTCGGAGAGACCAGGATCCATCCTGGAGTCTTTGGCCGCTTCGGTTTCAATTTCGAACATTCGGGCCAGGTTGCGGGGATAAAGGCGATCGAAGTGGGCGTTTCCATGGATGCCTATCCGACGCGGGTTCCGATCATGGCCGAGTTCGAGAACATCACCAACAAGCAATTCTTCCTTGCCTTCTACCTTTCGGTACAATTCGGCAAGAAATTCATTTCATGAGCGAGATCGCCACGGCTGGAGAGAAGGAAAAGACCCAACGTCGTCCCGAATGGTTGCGGGTGAAACTTCCCACCGGCGAGAATTACCGCAAGGTGCGCCAGATCGTGAGCGAGCACAAGCTGCACACGATCTGCCAGAGCGGCAACTGCCCGAACATGGGCGAATGCTGGGGCGCCGGAACGGCCACGTTCATGATCCTGGGCAACATCTGCACACGTTCCTGCGGATTCTGTTCGGTCGCCACCGGAAGGCCCGAAGCGGTGGATCCATTCGAACCTGCCAGGGTTGCGCGCAGCGTGGAATTGATGGGCGTGAAGCATTGCGTGATCACCAGTGTCGATCGCGATGATCTGAAGGATGGTGGCAGCGAGATCTGGGTGAGAACGATCCGATCCATCCGCCGCCGCACCCCGGCGACCACCATGGAAACATTGATCCCGGATTTCCAGGGAAAATGGGAGAACCTCGCGGCCGTGCTTGAAGCTGCACCCGATATTCTTTCACACAACCTGGAAACGGTTCGTCGCCTGACAAAGCAAGTACGCATCCAGGCGAAGTACGATCGGAGTTTGGAGGTATTGATGCGCAGCAAGCGCGCAGGTTTGCGCACGAAAAGCGGGATCATGCTTGGGCTGGGCGAGACCGATCAGGAAGTGGAGGAAAGCATGGATGATCTGCGCAGTGTTGGCGTGGATATCCTCACGCTCGGCCAATACCTTCAACCGACCAAGGCACATCTGCCGGTCGCGGAATTCGTGCATCCCGATCGGTTCAAACGGTTCAAGGCGATCGGAATGGGGAAAGGCTTCCGGTATGTTGAAAGCGGTCCGCTTGTACGTAGCAGTTACCACGCGGAAAAGCATTTGTTCTGAGGAATAGCACCGCAAAGGCGCGGAGCGCGCAAAGAGTAGTGATCGATGAGAATGACGGTCGATCTTCCGGATGAACTGTACGTGCTTTTGAAAGAAGAAGCGCACCGTCAGGGCTTTTCCATAAAGTGCTTGATCGAGGATCTTGTGTTAAGGGAACTTACTGTTGATCCAGGAGTTCGAAGTAGTAGACCATTGCCGATCATCAGAGGAGGTAGTCCAGCCCGCCCATGTGAAGAGGCCACACCTGAAAGAGTAGATCAGATCCTTTTGGATACGGAAGTCAAAGCTTTCCTTAAAACTACAGATCCAATACGACAGATGATCGCCAGACGCCTGAAATACATTCATCGTTCTTCGACCGTAGTAGCTTTGTCCTTCATCAATTCTTTAAGGATATGATCAGAGTTGCCATCAATGGATTCGGGCGGATCGGACGTGTAACAGGCCGTTTGCTGTTGGATCGGAAAGGAGTGGAGCTCGTGGCGGTGAACGATCTGACCGACAACCATACGCTCGCGCATCTTTTCAAGTATGATTCGGTCCACGGCGTTTTTCAAGGTGATGTATCCTACGACGATGACAACCTTTTGTTGGCGGGAAAGAAGGTGAAGGCTTTCGCTGAAAAGGATCCTGCGGCACTGCCTTGGGGCGATCTCGGGATCGATGTGGTGATCGAGAGCACCGGACGTTTTCTCACGCGCGAACTCGCTTCGGCGCATTTGAAGGCTGGTGCGAAGAAGGTGGTTCTTTCAGCCCCGGCAAAGGATGCGGACATCAAGAGCGTGGTGCTTGGTGTGAATGAACACATCCTCGATGGCACGGAGGACATGATCTCCAACGCTTCATGCACCACCAATTGCGCGGCACCGATGGTGAAGATCGTGAACGATCTATGCACGGTGAAGAACGGATTCATCAGCACGATCCACAGTTTCACCAGCGATCAACGGTTGCACGATGCACCGCACAAGGACCTTCGCCGCGCGCGTGCCGCGATGGTGAGCATGGTGCCTACGACCACCGGTGCGGCAAAGGCGATCACACGGATCATCCCTGAATTGCACGGGAAACTCGGTGGCGGTGCTGTGCGCGTTCCGGTGCCAGATGGATCGATAACGGATATCACCTGCTGGGTGGAACGGCCGGTCTCCGCAGACGAGATCCGCGCGGCTTTCAAGAAAGCTTCCGAAGGAAAGATGAAAGGGATCGTGCGCTACACCGAAGATCCGATCGTGAGCGTGGACATCGTAGGCGATCCTCACAGCTGCATCTACGACGCGGAACTTACCAGCGTAGTGGACAACATGGTGAAGGTGATGGGTTGGTACGACAATGAATACGGCTACAGCAGCCGCTTGGTCGATCTGGTGGAGTTGCTTGCGAAAAGCAGGAAGGCCGAGAAGATGAAAGCCTGATCCGATCTTGGATCATTGGATAGCGGTGATCACCTTGGCAGGTGCGCCTGCGATCTGAAGATCATTTCCGATCGGTCCATCGCCGGAGCGCTTCATCAATCGCATTTCCCTTCCATCCAGGATCGCGTAGGTGAAATAGCTGATCCAATCACCGAGGTTGATGTAACGGCTGTTGGCACCGATCGGGATATCGATCGGCAGATGCCGGTGGCCGAAGATGAACAGATCGATCCGATCGTGTTCCAGAACTTCATGGCAATATTGCACGAGCCATTCCTTCTCTTCGCCGAGCCATTTCCGATCGTTCTCGTAGCTCTTCAGCCGACTCCTGCCGCTCCAGAAATTTCCGAGCCGCAGTCCGAAATTCGGATGCATCCGCGCGAACATCCACTGGCAGACCGGATTGCGGAAGATCCTCTTCATGAACTTGTAGCCCTTGTCGCCCGGGCCCAATCCATCGCCATGTCCGATCATGATCCGCAGGCCGTTTAACTCACGAACGATCGGCGCCTTGTGTACGATCACGCCCGTTTCCTTCGGCACGTAATCGAAGATCCACATGTCGTGGTTGCCGAGGAAAAGATGGACCGGGATCCCACGATCGACGATCTCGGCAAGCTTTCCCAAAAGCCTTACGTGGCCTCGCGGAACAGCGTGTGAATATTCGAACCAGAAATCGAACAGATCGCCAAGAAGCAGGATCTCCTTCGCATCTTTCGCAGCTTCATCCAAGAACGCAACGATCCTTTTTTCTCGCGCCAGGCTTGAAGCCGCATCCGGGATCCCGAGATGGAAGTCGCTGAGGAAATAGATCTTGCCTTCCACTTTCATCAGGGTCGCACTTTTCGAAGTACCCGCGTGGGATCGAACTTCTCGAAGGTGAGCACGAAGCGGATCCGATCCGCGACATCGCGCCCGGCGAATTTCTCCTGGTCGGTGATGCGTTCGGAAACCACCAGCGGGAACCACACTTCCATCTGATCGCGGATAAGCTGGATCCCGAGACCACCTTCAAAGAAGTCCGATGTGGTATTCCGCACTTCCGTAGGCTGGCCTGGAGCCGTAACAACCGTGCGTGATGGTACCAACCCCCAACTGCCAAAGAGCGAGATAGGGAAAGGGATCGGAAGATCGAACTCGGCGTTCACAGCACCGATCCAACTATCCGACCCTGCGAGGAACGGCGTTTTGAAAGCGCCCTGTTGCTTGTTGAACTGCCGGCCGAAAGCATCGGTATCATAACGGCCACGTTCAAGATACACCTGATCGTAAAGCATGTCCTGCGGTCCCCAGCTCAATTGCCAGGTCTCCAATTGACCGAGCAGGTAGCGATCATCCTTCCAAAGGAAGGAACCCGCGAATGCCCGAAGCCTCAACTGATCCTTGCGTTTGTTGTAGGTGAAGCCTTGTTCGATCTGGATCGAAGCACGCAGGAAGTTCTCCGCTGCGGTGAAGATCGGCGTGATTGAAGTTGGAAGAAGCACCGATCCGTTGTTCGCTGAATAGCTCAGCTCACCATACAATTCCTCAGTGATGAAATGGAACGCATTCCCTTCGGTAGTCGTTGATCGCGCATCGTGGCGCAGGTAGACCGATCGCATTCCGATCGTATGGGACCAAGGCCGCGATAATGGATCACGCGCAAGATCGAATTCCACCGCAGGAGCAAGTCTGTAGTATTGGATCGAGGATAGATCGTTGTGGAAAGTGGAGGCCGATCGCGCGTTCATCGCAACACCGATGTTCTGGAAAATGCGGCTTCGCATGCGATCGAAATGATGTTCGATCCGTGCACCGCCGATGATCCGTTCACTGTTGAACGCGTACATCGGCGCCACGATCCATTCGGTTCGCTGCGACGGGAAATGATAGTTGTGCAGACCGAGCCCGAGATGCCAGCCATCGTGGCCGTTGCGTGCGACCAGCGGCGTCCAGTAGATCGAACTGCGATCGTGCTTTTCGATACCTGAAAGAAATCCGAAGTGGGGAAGGTTCCATCTTCGGAAAATTCCGGAAGCACTGATCTGGTTGTTTCGCCGATCGATATCGATCGTTCGTTGATCGTGATCGATGCAGGCTAGATCCGCATCGGCCCAAGGCAATGCGGCCGAACCCTTTCCGGCCACTCCGTCGATCCATGTCGTACCGAGCGATGTGGTGTCCTTCCAAGCGGAGATCGGAAATGGAATTGCGAATGATGCCTTGTTCTTGTAAGTGAGCTGAT
>JAEYYE010000188.1 GCA_023430945.1 Bacteroidota bacterium | reverse complement strand
CAGGAAAAGGCTGAGCATGCCTGGATAGATCACAAGGATTATGATCACCAGACCCAGGAGCACTGTGAGACTGTAACCGATCAGCGCCTTGAAGATGCCGATCACCGCCGATGGATCATCGCCGGCCATGCGCGCGATCACCCCGGCCATCAATGCGAATACGAAGAAGGGCGCGGCCCGCATCACCACTTCCACCATCTTCATGAACGCCTCGTTGGCACCGTTCACGAAACCGATCACCGGATCGGCGAACCGTGGTTCCACCATCAGCAGCATGATCCCGAAGAACACACCGAAGAAGATGATCTGCAGCATGTCGCTCATCTGGAGTGAAGTAAAGATGTTGGTGGGCACGATGTCCACCAGGAATTGCAGAGGCCCACGAGATCTGGCCTTTTCGGCGGTCTGCACGGCGCTCTGCACCCATTCATCCTTCTCGGTGCTGCGCGCGGCGCGCACTTCGGTCACGAGCGCGGCATTCGCTGGATCGCACATCAGGCACTGGCCGTCAACCGGCCGCTCCACACTGGTCGTTTCGGTCACCCACAGCTCGTAATTGATGCGGTTGCGCAGGCGCAGATCGGAATCGGTGGTGTTGCCCGGTTTGAAGATGTTCACCACCAGAAGACCAAGACAGACAGCGATCACCGTGGTGAACATGTACAACGCGAGTGTACGTATGCCCAGCCGCCCCAACTTGGAAACATCGCTCATGCCCGCGACGCCCGCGATGATCGAAAAAAGCACCAACGGCACTGCGATCATTTTCAACAGGCCGATGAAGATGTCGCCGAACGGCGCGATCCAATCGCGCGTGAACGCACCCCAACCGAGCGATGCGGCGATCACGGCATACAGCACGCCAGCAGCCAGGCCGATGAGGATCTTTATATGAAGGGGAAGTTTCATCTACACTCTGCTGGTTCGTTGTCTTAGAAGATGATCGGCGATCACCAGGCATGCCATCGCCTCCACGATCGGAACCGCACGCGGAACAACGCATGGATCATGTCTTCCCTTTGCTTGAAGAACACTTTCATTTCCATGCAAGTCCACCGTATGCTGCGCTTTGGCGATCGTTGCCGGTGGTTTGAAGGCCACATCGAAATACAGATCCTCACCGTTGCTGATGCCACCGAGCAGACCGCCGCTGCGGTTGCCTTCCGATCGGATGCGGCCATGATCGCCGATAAGCGGATCGTTGTGCTCCGAGCCGCGCATGGTGGCCGCCTGGAAACCGCTGCCGATCTGGAAACCCTTCGTGGCGTTGATCGACAGCATCGCCCTGGCCAGATCCGCATCCAGCCGATCGAAGACCGGCTCTCCAAGACCTGCGGGAAGCCCGCTTACGATGCAATGCACGATACCACCGATCGAATCCCCTTCGTTGCGGACATCCTCGATCAAGGCGCGCATCTTCGCCGAAGTGGCTGGATCGGGACAGCGTACGGGATCGTTCCAACGTGCCCCCAGATCAAGCCCATAGGCCTGTTCGATCACGATCGGGCCGACCTGTGAAACATAGGCATCCACCTTCACCCTCTCGCGCTCGATCAGCTGCCTTGCGATCGCGCCGGCCACCACGCGGCAGGCGGTTTCGCGTGCGCTGCTCCGGCCTCCGCCCCGGTGATCGCGGATCCCGAATTTCTGCTCCCAGGTAAGGTCGGCATGGCCCGGCCGCAAAATTTCCTTCAAATGATCATAATCGCCGCTTCGCGCATCGTTGTTGCGGATCATGAATCCGATCGGCGTACCCAGGGTCGTAGGATCCGGAACCGCGAAGATCCCGCTGAGGAACTCCACCCGATCACCTTCCGATCGCGCGGTTCCCAATGGGGTGCTTCCCGGGCGGCGGCGATCCAATTCCTTCTGGATCCGATCGAGATCAAGCGCCAATCCGGCTGGGCAACCATCGATCACGCCACCGATCGCGGCGCCATGGCTTTCACCAAATGTGGTGAGCCGGAAAGCCGTACCGAAGCTGTTGCCGCGCATGTTCGGCGAATGTAGAAAGAACCGATCGGAGCATCCATGGGGATCACAGCGATGATGGGTGTGATCCGATCACCGTTGGTAGCGGGGCGTTCCAGCGGGCCTTTCCGGAGCGCTGTTTCTTTTGGGGCGAGAGCAGTTTGTTGGATCAAGGGCAGCGCTAGGTCCTGACGGGAATCGGCTGATTCTTCAGATCAATTGGGTTTCATACCACCTTCAACATATGAATGGCCATACATATGTTCAATGCAAAAACGGTCGATATGTCATGGCCTTGTGAAGGAATCTGATGAGACCGGAATCGGATAACTGCCAAAAGATCCATGAATGGCCATACATATGTTGGTATTGATCTGGTTGGAATGACAATGGCGTTCCTGAAGCACAGAAACTGTAAGTTGTCCGATCACCGGGGTTTTGCGGCCGCTGAACTGGCCTTTCCGGAGCGCTGCTTCTTCTGGGGTGAGAGCAGTTTGTTGAATTGAGGGCGGCCCGCCGTTGGTTTTGAAGACGTAATGTCGAGGTTATTTGTACGTTCTTTTTGAGCTACAACTTTCCTGGCTTATAAAAAGCTAAAGCAAAAATTGACAAATATGATATGGCTACATAAATGCTAACGATCACATTACCTCTAATCCGCTCCTGTTTGCTCTCTTGCCCATATTTATTAAGAATTGGTTCATAGCGCTGTTTTCGGTAATAGATCATCAACAATGCAATTGCTAGGATTGCAGATGCTCCAGCCTGAATGGAGCTAGTGTACGGAAACGGCAGGACTTCCAATTTTGCTAAAAGTCCACTGACTACAAATATGTTCGCACTGATCAATCCTCCCAAAAAGACAGGCGCCATGAATTCTGGAATGTCATGCAACGAAGATCTCAAGGAGGCTTGGTATAACTTGTAGTACAGGTAGTTCAACATCAGTTCTTCTGGTTAAGATCTTTTGTAAGATCTAGTGATGTTCTTTTGGGGAGAGAGCAGTTTGTTGAATTGAGGGTTATGAGTAGCATACGCAGCACAGAGCTTTCGAGTGAGGTGTGGCGTATGCCTACTGTGGTGTGAAGTTTTTTATTTTAATCGTGGCTAAAGCCAGTTCTGTATAGTCTATTGTCAATGAAGTACACAAACCCCCAGTCGGAATCTCCCCATCCCTCTTCTGTATGTGTGAAATTTATAAATTCGACTATGTCTGCCAGTTCCGGTTCTGCCTCTTTTTCTCTTACAAAGATGAATCCTTTACCTTGCCCCGCTAATTTGTAGTCGCTCATGGATTGAATTACATCATCCTTTGTCATTCCTTGTTCGAGAGCATTTAACTTTCGCATAAAAGATTTCCGACTATTATAATCCCAATATCTTATGGACAACATTAGGATAGCAATCAATCCAATCAACAGGGCAGATTTTTTACTTTTCTCCAAATTAAACAACCACGCGACTGTTAAGGTCATAAGAAGAGCTGCAATAATTTGAAATGTCCAATTAGTGTAAATACCAAAGGTTAAGTCCAACCAAATGCTTAGTCCGAATAATATTAAAACAGTTATGCCGATAATTATTTTCATTTTTTTGTTTTAAAGTTATTCTTGCACAACTATGGATTGTCGTACTCGGTCGCCAACCAACGCTACCAATGTACTGATCCTGAACGATCAACCGAGAGCAAACATTACGTCGTTTGCTTTACGCGAAGCGCCTCACCCGATCTGCGTTAGCGATCGCAGTGGAAAGCCCGCAAGCGATCCGCCGTTCGGCGGAGAGTGCGGACTTGCAATCCTTCGACTTTGCTCAGGATAAACTCCGAGCGCGACGTTTGGCTTTTGCGAGGGGAACGCCCAAATTCCCTTCGCCGTAGTTTCGCCGATGGATGGCCGCCCCAACGATCGATGTGAAGAACCGCCGCGCGGGTTTCGAGTACCACCTGCTCGATACCTACGAATGCGGCATGATCCTGATGGGATCGGAGATCAAGAGCATCCGCGCGGGCGGCGCCAGCATCAACGAGGCTTTTTGCGCGTTTGTGGGAAAGGATCTGGTGGTGCGCAACATGCAGATCAATCCGTACGGCACCAACATCCACTTCGTGCACGAGCCGAAGCGCGATCGGAAATTGCTGCTGCACCAACAGGAACTGGACAAGCTGAAACGCAAGACACGCGATGTGGGGATGACGATCATTCCCGTGCGATTGTTCATTGCGCCGAACGGTTTCGCCAAACTGGAGATCGCGCTGGCAAAGGGAAAGAAGAGCTTCGACAAGCGCGAGAGCCTGAAGGAAAAGGACGTGAAACGCGACATGGAGCGCGATCGGTAGATGCAGGTGTGGCGCAGCCATATCGCCCGCTACGGTAAGATCTCCTTCCCGGGTGAGGCCTGGGTGCGAACGGCCTTTCTCGTACTGTTCGCGATCGCCGCGGTGCTGCGCTTCTGGGACCTGCCCAACATTCCGTACACGCACGACGAGATCAGCGCGCTGGTGCGGATCTATCCTTCGCTTTACGGAACGATCAAGATCGGTGTGATCGAACTGGACACGCACCCGCCGGGCGTGCAGGTGTTCGAGTGGATCTGGACCAGGATCTTCGGAAAAGAGGAAGGAGTGGTGAAGCTGCCGTTCATCCTGATGAGCCTGGCCGCGATCTTCTTTCTCTATCGCGTTGCGTTGATGTGGACCGGATCGGCGGTGGCGCTGTTGCTTGTAGCGCTGATGGCAACGCTTCAATATTCAGTGATGTACGGACAGATCGCGCGGCCTTACGCGGCCGGACTTTTCACAACCGTGCTTCTCGCCGATCGGATCACGCATTACCTAGCCTTCAGCCGTTTCAAGGATCTGCGCGGGATCTTGATCGCAGCGGTGTTGAGCGCTTATGTGCATCATTTTTCCCTGATGCTCGCAGGCTTGATGGTGATCACAGGTTTCTTCCTGATCAAACCCGATCAGCGGCGGAATTATCTCTTCATGTGCGGGATCGGGATCCTGCTCTACCTGCCGAACGTTACGATCTTCCTGAAGCAACTTTCGATCGGTGGATTGAGCGAATGGCTCTCGCCACCGGACAAGCATTGGCTCAGTGACTATGGCATGTTCATCGCGCATTGGTCGCTGCCATTTGCGATCGGTCTGATCGCGCTTGTGCTTTGCTCGCTCGGTTTCTGTTTTTGGAAAAAGATCCCACGAACTCCTGCGTTGCCGATCTTCCTGATCTGGGGATCGGTGCCGCTGATCGTCGGTCTGCTGTACAGCATCCACCGCGCGCCGGTGATCCAATATTCCATGGTGCTGTTCTCGTTCCCATACCTGGTGATCGCGCTGTTGATCGGTCTTTCGAAACTTCCGCGGATACCAACATTGATCCTAACCGCGCTGATCGCGATCGGATCGATCTACACGTTGATCTTCACGCGTGAACATTACAAGGTCTTCTATACATCGAAATATGAGGAGATCGTTCGTGAAGGTCTGGCGGTACTCGATGAACATGGGAGGAACGAGGCCGCGGTATTGATCGATGCGCCGGATGAAGTGATCCGCTTCTACCGCGATCTCTGGAAGATCCAGCCGGATCGGTTCGACTACGTGCAATTGCGCAACACGATGAGCGTCGGTCATTTCGATCGCAGGCTGAAGGAACTCGCCGGAAAGCGGATCTTCTACGGCCAGACGAATGGCGCGCCGTATGAGCGGCTCGCGCGGATCCAGATCCACTTTCCGTACATGATCTCGCGCACCGACATGGCCGAAGGACAGACCTTCGAGTTCATCGATCGGAAAATTGGATCATGGTTCGAGGATCGTGAGTTGATCGCTTTTGCTTCACCGTTCGAGAAGCAGGGAAATTGGCAGATCGATCCACATCTTGAAGTGATCCAGGGGAAGGACACTGTTCCTGCCTGGAACTTCGATCAGCGTGAATTCGGCGCGTCGATCCAACTTTTGCTCGACAGTGTGATCGAACATGAACAGGACCAGCTCGAAGTGATCGCACGGATCCGTTTCCGTCCGCCAGCGCGTGAAGCCGCGATCGCAGCACAGCTGTTCCTTGGTGATAGTTCGGTGTTCTATCGGGACGGCGGATTAAGCCAGATGCTCACAACAGAAGGCACGGAGCACTTGATCGTGGCCATTCGAAAGGCCGATGTGCGTCTGCGCGATCAGCCGATCGAACTGAAAACCTACATCTACAACATCGATCGCGGGCCGATCGAAGTGGAGCGGATCGAAGTTTGGCGCCGCAATGCGAACCGTTATCAGTACAGCTCCTTCGGGCCGATCGAAGGACGCTTCGCAAACCACAAATGATGCTTCGTGCCTTTGTCGCGATGGGCGAACACTTTCTGTTCCTCCACTTGGAAACCGGCCATGCCGAGACGGCGCGTGAAAGGTGCATCGGGATGTGTGCTCCACACGGCGAGTATGCCGCCCGGCCGCAACGCATCGTACGCCGATCGCAGTCCGCGGTGTGAATAAAGACGGTTGTTGTTTGCCTGCGTGAGACCTTCCGGACCATTGTCGGTATCGAGCAGGATCGCATCGAAACCCTTGCGATCGTGGCGGATGATCTCCAGTACATCGCCGATCACCACTTTGGCGCGCGGATCGTTCATGGGCCGGCCGGCGAATTCTCCGATCGGGCCTTCGTTCCATTTCACCACTTCGGGGACCAGTTCGGCCACAACGACCTCACCTTTTGGCGCGGTGTGTTTGAGCGCTGCAGCAAGCGTGAAACCCATGCCCAATCCACCGACCAACACGCGAGCTTTCCCCGGATCGGCGAGGCGTTTGATCGCGATCTCGGCCAGCGCATCTTCACTTCCGTGGTGCTCGGTGGTCATGAGTTCGCCCATGATGCCGACCACCTCGATCGTGTAGTGCTCGTTGCGCTGGTAGAGCTGCAAGGTGCCGCCGTTGTTGGGGATCTGGGCCGTATCAAGCAGCTTGTTGATGCGCATCTTCATGGTGCAAAGGTCGAGTGCCGATCAGTGGATCAGATGATGAGATGATCAGAAAATGATCGGGCCGATCAATGGACCGGATGGACTAGATGCGATCCGGTCCATCCGGTCCATCGGGCACTTCAGTTGGATCTTTCTTTCATGCGCCAGCGCGTGAGGGGCACAGCGGAAAGCCCGGAGCCCTCACCCCAACCCTCTCCCAAGGAGAGGGAGCAAAGCGGCCGAAGAGTTTTGGCGAGGACTTGCAGTGGCGACCCGACAGCAACGCGGCCACAGATCTCCCCTCTCTTTGGGAGAGGGGAAAAAGGAGTGAGGCCGGCCGCGTTGGTGGCACGCCCTAATGAAGAGTCTTTTAGTCGGAAGTCTTGAGTCGGAAGTCAATGCCGATCAACATGTATCTCCTTCCGACTTCCGACTTCAGACTTCCGACTTAAGACTTCCGACTTCAAACTTCCCCATTCTGCCGATCCGTCCATTGCGCGGGCGTGGCCTGTAACTTGCGAACAGCGGCGATCACATGGTGCCATCGATCACGAAGAACCGCGCGGAACGCTCGGGAAGCGGGCCTCGGGCGAAAATGCGCGCTGCGGCGGGCGAATTGCCGAAGGCGGAAAAGAACATGACATGGCGCAAGGCGTTCTGGCAGTTCATCTGGCCGAGAAGAAAACATGTCGCGCTCGGTCTATTGCTGATCGCGATCAGCCGGCTCGCGAGCCTTGTCGTTCCCGGCGCAACGAAATATCTGGTGGACGATGTGATCGTGAACAAGGACCTGGATCTGCTCTGGTGGCTGCTTGCAGCGGTGGTAGGCGCGATCGTGGTGCAGAGCGTGACATCCTTCTGGCTTACGAAGCTGTTGAGCGTTGAGGCGCAATTGCTCATAAGCAAACTGCGCGCGCAAGTGCAACGCAAAGTGCTTTCGCTGCCGATCAGCTATTTCGACAGTACGAAAAGCGGCGCGCTCGTAAGCCGGATCATGACCGACGTGGAAGGTGTGCGCAACCTGGTGGGAACCGGACTTGTGCAACTTGTCGGCGGAACGCTTACGGCGATCGTGGCGCTGGTAGTTCTGATCTCCATCAGTCCGACGATGACGCTCTACACGCTTTTGCCAGTGAGCATATTCGCATTCAT
>JAEYYE010000187.1 GCA_023430945.1 Bacteroidota bacterium | reverse complement strand
GGCATAAAGGTCTTCACCATTGAACTGCAGCGGCCGCTCTATCTACGCACGCGCGAGAAATTGAAGCAGATGAAGGTGAAGGCGAACCTTCATTATGGCGATGGCTATCTCGGCCTTCCGATGGATGCGCCATTCGATCGGGTATTGGTAACGTGCGGTGCTCCTTACATACCCGAAGCCTTGTTGGCACAACTGAAACCGGGTGGCCGGGCGGTGATCCCGGTGGGTGAGGGAAGCGATCAGAAGATGCTTCTCGTGGAGTTGGAACCTGATAGAAGTCAGCAGATCACGGAGCACGGAAACTTCCGTTTCGTACCGATGTTGGAACAAAAAGCAGGTTGATATTTGCGGTATCGCAGATCTTTCTACTTTTGCCCGCGAATTGAACGGGCAGGGTGACCAGCGATCCACACAACAAGCTGTTGAAATCGTTTTACTGCCAGGCGAACCACCTCGGGACCGCCGCATACTTTTGCCCGCCAAGAGCCAGTCTTACAAACCAGAAAGCACGTAAACCAAAAACGTCCGACATGAAGAAGAGTGTACTTTTAGCCGCAGCGTTCATTGCCGCTACTGCTGCATCCGCCCAAACGGGCGAGATCACCAGCAACCGTGGTGAGAACTGGCTGTCACAGGATGGGGATTGGGGTCTGATCTTCGACGCCCAGCCGATCCTGAACTACGTTGGAAATCTTTTCAACGCGAACACGGATAACGGTGGTGTTGCCCTCCACGGCATGTCCCCCAGCCTGTTCTCCAACCTGCCTAACCAGGGCGGATCGAACGTGATCATCGGCGCGAAGAAGCTCGTTGATGCCAACACCGCATACCGCGGAAAGCTGCGCATCGGCTTCGGAAGCACCAAGGCTACCGAACTCGTTGACATCGCACCTCTTCCGAGCCCTGCTCCAACTCACCCGACCCCGAACCCTACGGTTGAGGACGTAACCAAGAACAACTACATGAACATCGTGATCGGTGCCGGTCTCGAGAAGCGTGTAGGTAGCACCCGCGTAGTTGGTGTTTACGGTGGCGAGTTGCTCGTTGGTTTCGGCAGCAGCAAGACCACGAACGAGTATGGTAACGCTCTCAGCTTCAACAACCAAGGTGATACACAGGCCGGCCGTGCATTGGAGACCAAGAACCGTGGGACTTTCGGCCTCGGCCTCCAAGCTTTCGGTGGCATCGAGTGGTTCTTCGCTCCCAAGATGGCTCTGAGCGGCGAGTACACCTGGGGTCTTGCGATGACCAGCCAAGGTGCATCTGAGCAGACCCGTGAATACTGGGTAGGTGCTCCAACCATCGACAACCCACAAGCTGGTTCAGTTCAATCTGTTACCCGCGAAGGAACTCCGAACGATGGTGGCGCAGATCGTAACAGCAGCTTCGCCATCGATACCGGCGTTAGCGGTGTGAACATCGGCCTCAACTTCTACTTCCAGTAAGTAGATCCCACCGATCTTTGGAAAGCCCTCCGGCAACGGAGGGCTTTCCTTTTTTCGCACCACCGTTAACTTGGCCGAATGCTCCCGATACTTTCCGCCGAAAAGATCCGTGAGGTGGAGCGGCTCACAATGGAGCGCCAGGCGATCGGAGCGATCGATCTGATGGAAGCCGCAGGAAAGGCTTGCGCGGCACGGATCATCGAGTTATATGATCGGAATATGTCGCGTGCCGGCCATCGCGATGTCCATGTGATCTGCGGTATGGGCAACAACGGCGGCGACGGACTTGTGATCGCGCGCGAACTGGCAAAGGCCCGTGTCATGGTTCGTGTAACTCGGATCAGGCATGCCAATTCACCTTCGGAAGCGAATGCGTTGAATTGGGAACGGCTTCGCGGAAGCGGTGTAACGATCGGAGAGTTGAGTGAAGGGGAAAGCCTTCAACTGGACCATGACGATCTGATCATCGACGCGCTTTTCGGGATCGGGATCACGCGGCCCCTGGAAGGCTGGCTTGCCCAGCTGGTAAGATCCATCAACGCAAGTGGCCTGCCGGTGATCTCCATCGATCTGCCTTCCGGAATGCCGACCGACCCCGTGGACTGGAGCGATAGGGCGATCCATATCAATGCAACTTACACGCTTGCCATCGAGCTTCCGAAGATCGCGCTGCTGAAGCCTCATTTTACTGATGCGGTGGGCGAGTTGGAGATCGTTCCGATCGGCTTCGATCCTGCGGCGATCGCCGAACAGCCGGCCGATCATTTCCTGATCGAACGCCCAGATGCGATCGAACTGCTTCCGCCGCGTCCGATCGGCGGGCACAAGGGAACTTTCGGTCATGCATTGATCATTGCGGGGTCGATCGGAAAAGTGGGTGCCGCGATCCTGGCTGTAAAGGCAGCGTTGCGAAGTGGGACAGGGCTCGTGACGGCGAGTATTCCCGATCAGGCCATTCCGATCATGCAAGAAGCCGCACCTGAAGCGATGTGCTTGATCGGCGATGGATCGGGATCCCGGAAATACGAACCTTATACTGCGGTTGGGATCGGCCCGGGCATCGGTGTGACTGAAGACGCCAGGAGAATCCTGAAGGATCTCATCCAGAACCATGATCGGATCGTGCTCGACGCCGATGCTCTGAACATACTTTCCGAAGAACGCACATGGCTGCAATTCCTTCCGCCTAATTCGATCCTTACACCGCATCCAAAGGAATTCGATCGGCTCTCTGGATCGGTTTTCCATGATGGTGCCGATCGGCTGCGATCCGCGCTGGAGTTCGCGATGAAGCATCGATGCATCGTTGTTCTGAAAGGTCATCGCACCGCGATCTGTGATCCAGGTGGAAAAGTCTTTTTCAATTCCACCGGAAACCCCGGAATGGCGAAAGGCGGAAGCGGTGATGCACTCACAGGACTGATCACCGGGTTGCTTGCGCAACGGCTTTCATCGCTACATGCCGCGATCCTGGGCGTATACCTGCATGGCCTTGCCGGCGATATCGCTGCCAACAAGATCGGCATGGATGGAATGACCGTTTCCGATCTGATCGCTTCGATCCCCGAAGCCTGGCAACAACTCCGGAAGGGATCAGAAAAGATCTTCCACTGAGCCTTTTCCTTCTCTCAGAACCACCGGTTCATCGGCGGAAAGATCGATAACGGTGGAAGCTTCGAGACTTCCCATTCCGCCATCGATCACCAGATCCACCTGGTAACCGAGGTGTTCATCGATCCGCTCCGGATCGGTGGTATAATCGAGCACTTTATCCGGATCGTGCACACTGGCCACCACAAGCGCATGCCCTAGTTCCTTCACGATCGCGATCGGTATCGGATGGTCCGGCACGCGGATCCCAACCGTGCGTTTGTTGTTCTTGAACAATTTGGGGATCTCGCTGCTGGCCGGGATCACGAACGTGTACGGACCGGGAAGCGCTTTCTTCATGATGCGGAAGGCCGTGGTTCCAACACGTCCATACGTGCTCAGTTGGCTCAGATCGGCACAAACGAGCGACAGATCAGCCTTCTGCGGTTTCACGCCTTTCAACCGCGCCACCTCTTCGATCGCCCTTGGTTGGTGCGCGCTGCAAACGAACGCGTAAACAGTATCCGTCGGACAGATCACCACGCCGCCCGAATTCAACTTTTCGATTACCGATCGGATCTTCCGTGGTTCTGGATCTTTCGGATGGATGTTCAGCAGCATGCCGCCTTACACCTTTGCTGTTTGGGTGGCCGCTTTCCGGTGATCGGCAAGGAACTTCTCAAGCCCGATCGTGGTGAGCGGATGATCGAACAATGCGGTGATCGCGCTGAGCGGGCAGGTGGCAACGTCGGCGCCGACCTCTGCGCATTGAATGATGTGCATCGGATGGCGGATGCTCGCCGCGAGGATCTCGGTGGCGTAGCCGTAATTATCGTAGATCGTGCGGATCTGCTCGATCAGCCTTACGCCATCGGTGCTAACATCATCCAGCCGGCCGATGAACGGTGAAACGTACGTGGCGCCTGCCTTCGCGGCGAGCAAGGCCTGCCCGGCGCTGAACACCAGCGTGCAATTGGTCTTGATACCTTTCTCGCTGAAATATTTCAGGGCCTTCACGCCGTCGCGTGTCATCGGCACTTTTACAACGATGTTGTTGTGCAGGGAAGCAAGGTGTTCACCTTCCTGGATGATCTCCTTCAGATCGGTGGCGATCACTTCAGCGCTCACATCACCGTTCACGATCTCGCAGATGTTGCGGTAATGTTCCTCCACCCGATCGGCAGTGATCCCTTCCTTCGCCATGAGCGATGGGTTGGTGGTGACACCATCAAGAACGCCGAGTTCCTGTGCTTCCTTGATCTGTGCGAGGCTGGCCGTATCGATGAAGAATTTCATGTTGCTGAGCTTGGCGTAAAGGTACCACGAACCGGCCACCTCCATGCTATCCGCGCTGGATCGTGCGTTATGCCTGTTCTGCCAGCAGCTCGGCTGCCCCGTACCTTTGCGATCCAAATGTTCCGCCTACCGATCCTCTTCATTTTCATGTTGCTCGTTGTGGCCACGCAGGCCCAGCCGGGCACGGGTTTGAACCAGACCGATCCGAAAGGAAGGAAACAAGGTGCCTGGGCGAAGAACTGGCCCAGCGGAAAGCTCCGCTACGAAGGCACTTTCAAGGATGATCTGCCGGTGGATACCTTCAAGCATTACAGCGAGGAAGGTCATCTCACCACGTTCCAGATCTATGCGCCCAATGGGATCGACAGCCGCGCAAAGCATTTCCACCCCGATGGATCGCTGATGGCCGTCGGGAAATATTCCGGAAAAGAGAAGGACAGCATCTGGACGTATTACGATAGTGAAGGAAGGACACGCAAGGTCGAACAATTCCAGGCGGGCACTTTGCATGGTGAACAGGTAACGTATTTCGATAACGGCCAGCCTTCAGAACGATCGAATTTCGAGAACGGCACGATCACAGGTGTGCGAAAGACCTGGTTCCCGAGCGGAATGCTGGCTTCCGAAGAGAACTATGTAAATGGTCTGGCCGAAGGAAAAAGCACGGTGTACTTTCCCAGCGGGAAGAAGGAATTGGAAGGGAACATGGTCCGTGGCGAAAGGGATGGGACCTGGATGCATTTCAACGACGATGGATCGCTACATGTGAAATTGATCTATCAGAAGGGCGTTCTGGTGAAGGAAACCCGCGAAAATGGTATCTTCAAGGAATATTTCCCAGACGAGAAGCCAAAGGCTGAATTCAGCTACAAGAACGGGAAGTTGGATGGACCGTTCGTTGAATTCAACAACGACGGTGAATGGATCACCAAGCAAGTACCAGCCGATCCGGTCTCCGGTGCAAAACCCGATGTGGAGCGCGTCCTCCACGGCCAGACGAAGAAGCGGGAAGGAAAGTACAAGGGAGGTGAGCTTGACGGGGAAGTAAGGGAATACGACGAAACGGGAAAACTGGTGAAAGTGAAGAAATATGAAGCAGGAGTGGAGCTCGGATCGAAATGATCCCATTCACCATTCACTTTTCACCATTCACCGGAATAGAAGATGAGCAAGAACGGAAGGATATTGGTGGCGATGAGCGGCGGGGTGGACAGCTCCGTTACCGCGTTGATGCTGCACGAGGAAGGTTACGAGGTGATCGGCGTCACCATGAAGACGTGGGATTACTCGGAGACCAGCGGTGGCAAACGCGTTACCGGTTGCTGCGATCTGGACAGTATAAACGACGCGCGGAACATGGCGGTCAGCCGTGGTTTCCACCACATGATCATCGATATCCGCGAGGAATTCGGCGAAGCGATCATCGGGAATTTCACCAGTGAATACCTCGCGGGCCGCACCCCGAACCCGTGTGTTCTCTGCAACACGTTCATCAAGTGGGAAGCGCTTTTGAAGCGGGCCGACATGATGGATTGCGAGCTGATCGCCACCGGTCATTACGCGCAGGTGCGCAAGGCGGAGAACGATCGATGGGTGGTGAGCCGCGGGCTCGATCCAGCGAAGGACCAGAGCTACGTGCTTTGGGGACTTGAGCAGAAGAATCTTGCGCGCACACGCTTTCCGATCGGAAAATTCCACAAGAGCGAGATCCGTCAGATGGCGTTGGACAGCGGATTCCCGGAACTGGCAAGCAAAAGCGAGAGCTACGAGATCTGTTTCATTCCGGACAACGATTATCGCGGTTTCCTGAAAAGGCGTGAACCGGAAGCCACAGCCATGCTGGCGCAGGGCAGATTCGTGGGCGTGGGAGGAGAGGATCTTGGTGAGCACGACGGTTATCCGTTCTTCACGATCGGGCAGCGGAAGGGCCTGGGCATCGCGACCGGCGAACCGATGTATGTAACTGATATCCAGCCAGAGACAAATGTTGTGGTGCTTGGCCGTAAGTCCGATCTCGATCGAACGGAAATGTGGGTCCGCCGCCCGAACTTCCAGAAGATCCCTGCGTTGAAAGGCGAAATGGTGGCCCTCACCAAGATTCGGTACAAGGACAAAGGCACGCCGAGCACCATTTCCATGGAAGGTGATCGTGTTAAAATTGAATTTCATGCACCGGTGGCAGGCATCGCACCGGGGCAGAGTGCCGTCTTCTATGATGGGGATGATGTGATCGGTGGCGGTTTCATCGATCGTAAAGCCCCTGGAAAATGAAGAACAAAGCTGCGATCCTTCTTCTTTCAGTGATCATGCTGGCGATCTCATCATGCCGCAAGGAGGAAAGCGCGAAGCCCATCGATCCAGGCCATGAATATTTTCCGATCAAGGTGGGTTCGTGGATCGAATACCAGGTGGATTCGATCTGGCGCGATCTTGATTTCGCACACGATACCATCAGCTATCGCTTGAAACAGGTGATCGCGGCGGATTACATCGATCCCGAAGGAAGGCCGTCGCAACGCATCGAACGCTTCATCCTGAACGGGAACAATGAATGGGTGATCCGCGATGTCTGGACCGCCACGCGTACTTCCATCGGCATGGAAATGACGGAGGAGAATCAAAGGAAATTGAAACTTTCATTCCCGGTGCGTGAAGCGCGTACGTGGGACAGGAACATTCTCAACACGGAAGATGAATTGATGGTGGCCGCGCGTGATGTGAACGAAGCGCATGAGTTGAACGGAGAGAGTTTCAGCAATACGGTGACGGTGCGAACAACGGTGGAAGGAAATCCGATCATCACCCGCGATCTGGAAGAAGTGTACGCGCACGGGATCGGCATGATCGAGCACCATTGGTATTATCGCGAGGCGAGTGACTTCAGCGATACGAACGTGCGTTCCGTGAAGTTCGACATGGTGATGGTGGCGCACGGGAATTGATCGGCATGAAGAGGATCATCTCCCTAGCGTTGCTTATCCTCCCGATCATTTCATCGGCACAGACCGCTCCGGATACTTACCTGATCTTCTTTTCCGACAAGGACGGAACGCCTTATTCGCTCGATCAGCCGCAGCAATTCCTCTCCGATCGCGCGATCCAAAGGCGGATCGTGCAAGGCATCGAACTGGATGAACTCGATCTGCCGGTCGATCCGATCTACATCGATACCGTACTCGCGCAGGGTGATGTGCAGTTGTTGAACAAGAGCAAATGGTTCAATGCGATCACCATCCGCACAACGGAGATCGAGACGTTGCAAGAGATCGCTTTGTTGCCCTTTGTGATCGATATCAAAACGACCGCAGGATCTTCTTCGATCGCACCGATCGGCGACAAATTCGCTCCTGAACGCGAGGTGGCCAAGGTCCTTGATTACGGCGGCTCGTTCACGCAGGTGGGCATGATGAACGGCCATCTTCTGCATGAACTTTCACAAGGGGAGGGAATGTTGATCGGCGTACTGGATTCGGGTTTCGAAGGAGTTGATTGGATGCCGGCATTCGCGCCGCTTCGCGATCGGAACGGGATCGTTCTCACCCGCGATCTCGTGGATGCAGGAACTTCCGTTTACGAGGATCACTGGCACGGCCGATCGGTGCTTTCTTGCATGGCCGCGATCCTGGAAAGCCAGTTGATCGGCACCGCACCGCAAGCCGATTATGTGTTGCTTCGCACGGAGAATGCGGATTCTGAGTACATCGTTGAGGAGGACAACTGGATCGCAGGAGCGGAATTGGCCGACAGTATAGGTTGCGATGTGATCAACACATCGCTCGGCTACACGCGTTTCGATGATCCCACGCAGGATCACCATTACACGGAACTGAACGGGAACAATGCGCGCATCAGCATCGCTGCCGCGATCGCTGCGCAGAAGGGAATGATCCCCGTGGTTAGCGCGGGTAACCAGGGTGAAAGCGATTGGTACTACATCAGTCCGCCTGCGGACGCGCACGATATTCTTGCTGTTGGCGCAGTCGGTGATATGGCTCAGTACGCACCATTCAGTTCGCACGGCCCGAGTGCCGATGGCCGGGTGAAACCCGATCTGATGGCGATGGGTTGGGGCACGATCGGCGTGAACGATGGCGGCGATTCCACTGTGGCGATCAACGGGACTTCCTTCGCTTCTCCGTTGGTGGCCGGGCTCGTCGCTTCACTCTGGAAGCTTCATCCCGAGCGCACCGCGCAGGAGATCATGCAAGCCGTGCGCGCCAGCGCTTCACTCTACGATCAACCGAACGACAGCATGGGGTATGGGATCCCGGACTTCATGCGCGCGAATGAGTTGTTGATCACCATCGGCATTGATGACAGGTCAACTGATGCAGAATCGATCTTTCCGAATCCGTTCACCGATCGGATCAGCATCCGTATGAATGGTTTCGGACTGATGAATGTCGCAATTCAAGATCTTGCTGGACGTGAGATCTGGAGATCGGATGGGACCCGACTGGAAGATGGAAAAGCTGTGATCCAGGATCCGGTCCTGACTACGATCGAAATTGGAACCTACCTGCTCACGATCGAAATGGAAGGAAGGCGGATCGTTCGCAAGGTGATCAAGGAACGATAGATGCAGAGCGCTTCCGATCCGTTCGGAACGGATCTGCCCTTGATCATTCCGGCGCAATTACTTCTGCACGCCTACCGCAGCGGGATCTTCCCGATGGCGCACGATGATGGCGAATTGTACTGGCACGATCCAGATCCGCGTGCGATCTTTCCTTTGCATGAACTGAAGCCCGACAAGAAGACCAGGCAGCAACTTCGATCCGATCGCTTCAAGATCACCATCGATCGCGATCTTGAATTCGTGATCCGTGCTTGTGCCGATCGCGAGGAGACATGGATCGATGAGCGGATCGTGCAGAGCTTTCTTGAATTACACAGGCTGGGTTTCGCGCACAGTGTTGAGGTGTGGATCGAAAGCCGGATCGTTGGCGGGATCTATGGCGTTTCGATCGGAAAGGCGTTCTTCGGCGAAAGCATGTTCAATTCGATCGGGAACATGGGAAAAGTGGCTTTCCACGCTTTAGTTGATCTATTGAAGAAGAACGATTTCCTGCTCTTCGATACGCAGTACATCAACGATTTCACTGCGAAGCTCGGCGCGATCGAGATCAGCCGGAACGAATACCAGCAACGGCTGGCCGAAGCGTTGAACTGCGGAGATCAGAGCTCGTTCCGCGTGACCTGAAGTTCGATCACGCTCCGATCGGCGAGGTATTCCTGGTAAAGATCGCTGTACTTCACGCGGTGTTCGATGAGGTCTTCGGATCGGCCCGTTAATCCTACCATCAATTCACAGGCCTCGCGAAGACCGTTCTCGCCGCCGCTGAAATGGGTGAGCAGATCGGTATCGCCCTTGGCCACCACATGATTCTCGAACAGCGGGCTGTTCCGCCGGCGGATCATTACGCGAAATCCGCAACGGCGCGCGATCGGAAGATCGAGGATGTCATCGAAGAAGAACGCGACCTGCCGGGGATCCAGTTTGTGCGCCTGAATGAATTGCTCGAACGAAGCGGGCTTGTTGCGAAAGCCCATGAACACATGGTTGAACTTTTCGCGCGTCGCGAATTGTTCCGCATAAACATTATGCTGACCCGTGATGATCCCGCATGGAATGCGCAGTTTTTCGCGCTGCCAGAGTGAGAAGCGAAGCAGGTTCACACCCATGCTGCCCACTTCGCTGAACGGGCTGCCTCCGCTCGCATCGCGCCAGCCATCGTTGAACACGCCATCCCAATCAAAGAGCAAAGCCTTCACCTGGCCGAGGTTGCGTTGCAGCACATCCGGCGGGCGCAGGAACCGCGTACCAAGATTAGCGAATGCTTTCAGGTACTCCATTTCATATCAACCCTTTCACAACCTCCAACCCAACCTCCAACCTCCAACCTCCAACCTTCAGCCTTCAGCTATCAACGTTACCCCGCCGTCGCCTTCAACAGATCCTGGATGTCCAGCATGCCGAGTTGCCGATCGCCTTCGCTTACGCTGAGCGTATCCACCTTGCTTTCCTTGAAGATCTTGTGCGCTTCCTCCAGCAGCGCCTCCGGCGAAACGGTGATCGGCTTGATGTATTCCAGTTCGCTCAATTTCCTTCCCAGGAACCGATCACCTTCCTTCTCCAATCCACGGCGCAATCCACCATCGGTGAACACGCCTTTGTTGCGGCCTTCGGCATCCACCACCATCACGGCACCGAACCCGAATTTCGTCATTATCACCAGCGCATCGCTCACCTTCACTTCATCCTTCACCACAGGATTGTCGTGGCTGAGGATGTCCTTCACCTTCTTGGTGATCAACCGTGTGTGCTCGAAGAACTGCTGCGTCCCGAGCGTGGTCATGTGATTGTCCGTAAGCTGTTTCATCAGCTTCCAGGGAACGGTGATCGTATGCACACCGATGTTGATCGCGTTGCGCACATGTTCAACATTGCGCACGCTGCTGAACATGATCTTGCTGTTGTAGCCGTAGTAGTTCACGGCCTCCACGCACTGCTGCACAAGGCTGAGCGCATCGTGCCCCTGGTCCTGCAAGCGGCCAACGAGCGGACATACATAGGTGGCGCCCGCCTGCATCGCCATGTACGCCTGCTGCAACGTGTACACAAGATGCACGTTCACGAGGATGCCATCGTTGCGAAGCATCTTGCACGCCTTCACGCCCTGCAAACTCACCGGGATCTTGAAGACCGTTGTCTCTTTCTTCAAACCCATCTTCAACTGGCGGTGGGCTTCGCCAACGATCTCATCAGCCGTTTCGCCAAGCGCTTCCACCTGAAGGATCGGGACCATCTTTGAAAGCTTCAGGATCATGCTGTCCAGATCCGTTACGCCACCGCGATGCATGAACGTGGGCGTGGTGGTGAGGCCGTCCAGAAAGCCGAGCTTGAAGGCTTCTTCGATCTCGTTGATGTCGGCGCTGTCGAGGTAAAGTTCCATTCGAGGTTTTCTGTTCGGTTGAAGCTATTGGATCGGTGCCACTGTTCGATCGCGGTATGCGACTTCGATCGCGTGAAGTTCCAGCAGCGGTTTCAGGAATTCCTCCAGATCGTAAACGCACAACTGGCTCGCTGCATCGCAAAGCGCAGTGCTTGGATCGGGATGCGTTTCAATGAATACACCATCGACACCGGCCGCCACACCGGCGCGCGCGATCGTGGGCAGGAATTCACGGTTGCCGCCGCGCGGATCGGCGCTGGGGATCCCGTACTTCCTGATGCTGTGCGTGAT
>JAEYYE010000239.1 GCA_023430945.1 Bacteroidota bacterium | reverse complement strand
GTGCAACCCCAGCGCATCAAGTATGGCCAGCCTTTGCGGGTGCGCGGCGACCTTCAGCAGTTCACTCGCCCGCATCAACTTCTCGGTTCCGACACGAACGCTTAGAAGTGTCTTGTTCATCGATTTCATCGTTCCGGGTACAAAGATATAGTAATATTTCTATATAACAATATGGGATGGGATATGGGCGTGCCACCGTCCGCGCTGCCCAAATGCGGCAGCACGGCCGCTGTCGGGCTCTGCGCTTCAACTCCGCACTCCCTGAGGTCGCTTGCGGGGTTTCCGCTGCGATCCCTCACGCAGGATCAGGACTTGAGTTTGATCCTTCCAATACCGACCGCATCATACAATGTCGGGTCCACGGCGCTCTTTTCCCCGGTCGAGAGATCCTCGATGATGACAATGTCATGATCTTTCCAGAATGGATCATCCATGAATAAGTGAAGATCGTAATCGAGAAAATGGATCTTGGCTATTGCATGAGTGATCTTGTATCTCTGCGGGTCAAGCTGGACATCAATGGATCGAGCGAACAATGCAGCATATCCGATACAGTTTGCAGGACCACCTTTGATCAGGATGTCAGGATCTGTGCTCACGCTACCGGTTGAGAAATGAAGCAAGTTGGATACGGTCTTCAATGATCGGTCGATCGCGTCATTTGATCCAGATCCCGATCGCATAGGCGCAAATGCTTCGATCGGCCTTTCACCCACTACTTCATAACTGAATAACCAACGGTAAATAGGCTCTCTGAGAAGAAGTATGCCGATGATCAATGGAACCAGTATGATCAGGACTTTCCTCAAGAGATCGGTCTCAATGCAGCTTCCGCTCCAGGATCCGATCCATCAAACTATACAGGAAGGCAAGCCCGGCGATCGCAGCTGACCAATAGATCCACTGCGCTTGCAAGGAGAAGACGGGAAGTTGGATCCGAGAAAGCTCGCGATGGATCGGATCGAGCAGCGAACTTTCCGATGATGTGCCAACCAAATTCATCAGCACAAGCACGATCAATAGGATCAACGAACCGATCGCGAACCAGCCTGCCTTTCCGATCAGCGGCTTCACCTCGAGCGGCCGGTGGATCGGCGATACTGCGACCCGGGCCATGATCCGATCGGTAAGATCGATGCCCGGTTCCGCCCTTCCCGCTGCGCGGAAGAGCTTTCGAAGATCGTTGTCGTTCAGCTCAGGCATGATCCAAAAGTAATGTCGCGGCCTCCGGTCCGAGTGATCGCTGCAAGGCATCGGAAAGTTTTTTCCGGCTGCGGAACAGCTTCACTTTCACATTGGACGCACCCAGCCCGGTGGCGGTTACGATCTCTTCAACGCTCAATTCCTCCAGGTAGTAGAAGCTCACGATCGCAGCATCCTCCGGATCGAGCGTCGCGAGCGCTTCTTCAACATACCGCTTGATGTCGTTGCGTTCGGTGGATGGATCGGAAGGTGCTGCCGGATGGTCCACAAGATCATCCGCCGATCGCTCATCCGTTCTTCGTCCCGCTGCTTTGCGTGATCGGTCGTGGCTGATCGCTGTGCGATAAGCGATGCTGTAAAGCCATGTGCTGAATTTCGAAGTGCCGCTGAAGGAATGAAGGTTCTGGTAGGCCTTCACGAAACTGTCCTGCGTGGCCTCCTCGGCATCTTCGGCATTGCGCAATACGCGATGGCACACGGTATACACCATGTGTTGGTAGGTGCGCACCACTTCCGCGTACGCACGGCTGTCGCCGGCGAGAATGCGCGAAAGGAGGCTCGCATCCATATGTGTTGATGTGACGTGTTCGGACCGGAGGCGGTTACAAACTTGATCTGTCGCCGATCCTCCGAGATCGAAATTCCTATAAGCGGTGGCAGATCCGAATGAAAGGCGAAAGAATTTTCAGATGGATCGTAACCGGATCGTTAGCGACGGCGTCAGATGAGCAACACAACAAGCAGCCATGGGAGACATCACCGGAATGATCGCGATCATCTTCACACTGGGATCCGTTTTTGGGATCGCCTATCTCTACTTCACCACACGGCATCGCGAGCGCATGGCCATGATCGAAAGAGGAATGGAATTCGGGTTGCGGAAGCCATCGCCCGATCCGCGCAAAGCGTTGAAGGATGGTATGCAGTGGGTGGCAGCGGCCCTTGGTCTTGGCCTCGGTTACCTGATCGATACGATGATCCCCGATACAATAGAGGAAGTGTTCATCTATGTGGGCGCAGTGGCCTTTGCGGTTGGTGTCGCGAACATCATCTATCACCTGAAATTCCATAAGAAGGAATTGCAGAATGATAAATCTGTAAGGTCAGAACGTTTTGCGGCGTAGCAACGAGGGTAGAAGCTTGCCGTGTTGGAGCGGGATCTCGAAAGAGGTCCCGCTTTTCACTGTGCGATCAGATCGTGACGTCGCTCAAACTCCCAGATCCAGATCCACCGAATCGCGCAGTACGCGTAGCGCAGGATTTCGCTCGGCCATCAGGTTGAAACGATCCGCAACGGTGTAGCGAGGGCGCACCTTCACTTCCTCCTTCACCACTTCCAGTTCCAATCCCGGATCGCCCAGTGAACGGCGCAGGTGGCCGAGCAATTCGGGCTTCTCATTGCGCAGGTAGTTCTCCTGCACTTCGTTCACAATGGAAAAACTCACCCGGCCGATGCCCGCGACCTTCGGTTCACGATCGGTGAGCGTGGCATACAGGCTCGATCGGCCTTCCTTCTTCTTCAATTCCGCGAATTCGCCCCAAGCACGGATCAACAACGAAGGGTTCACTTCACGCGTGGCTGCAGCTGCAGGGCCTTCCACCTCTTCATCGATCTGCTCAACAACAGCTTCCTTGATGGATGGCGCGATCGCCGCAGGCTGACTGATGCTCACCTGGCCGACCACGAGCCGTCGTTTCGGCGTGTAAGCATTCCTATCGATCGGCGGGGCAACGCTCGCTACAGGAGTTGGAGCCGGAGTAGGAGACGGGGCAGTTGCAGTTGCAGTTGGCACTGGAACTGGACCTGGACCTGGACCTGGAACGGGTGGGGAGGCGATCGCGCGTGGGGGCGCGCTTACATCAGGACTTTTTTTTTCCGCGCCCGCCGATCCGTTCGAACTTGCCGTGGATGTGTGCGTTCCAAGCCTGCAAAGCTGGATCAAGGCAAGTTCGACCAGGAGACGCGGCTCCTTGCTGTTGCGGTACTGCGCATCGCATTGGGAGAGTTTGTCCAGCCCTTTGATCAACATTTCGCGATCGGCGGCCTGCGCCTGCTGGCCGTACCGGCTCGTGAGGTCTTCACTTACTTCCAGCAGAGGCAATGTTCGCGGATCCTGGCTCACGAGAAGATCACGGAAATGGCGTGCAAGTCCGGTTACGAACAGATGCCCGTCGAAGCCTTGCTGCAGAATGTGGTTGAATTCGACGAGCACCGAAGGAACATCGCCGCGCATCAGTGCATCGGTAACCCGGAAGTAATGCTCGTGATCGAGCACGTTCAGGTTGGTGAGCACATCCTGGTACGTCAGCCTGTTACCCGAGAAGCTCACCAGCTGATCGAAAATGCTCAGTGCGTCGCGAAGACCGCCATCGGCCTTTTGTGCGATCGTGTGCAAGGCCTGCGGATCGGCTTCGATCCCCTCCTTTACAGCGATCGATGCGAGATGCCTGCTGATGTCGCCGATCCCGATCCGCCGGAAATCGAACACCTGGCAACGGCTCAGGATGGTTGGCAGGAGCTTGTGTTTTTCCGTTGTCGCCAGAATGAAGATCGCGTACGAAGGCGGTTCTTCCAACGTCTTGAGGAAAGCATTGAAGGCCGCGGAGGAGAGCATGTGCACCTCGTCGATGATATACACCTTCTTGGCGCCAACTTGCGGAGCGATCTGCACCTGCAGGTTCAGGTTACGTATATCATCCACGCTGTTATTGCTCGCCGCATCAAGCTCGAAGATGTTCATGGAGTGACCTTCCTCGAAGGTCTTGCAAGGCAGGCATTGGCCGCAAGCGGTCACATCCTCGGATCTGTTCTCGCAATTGATCGTGCGAGCAAGGATGCGCGCGCAAGTTGTCTTGCCAACACCCCGAGGTCCGGTGAAGAGAAAAGCATGGGCCAGGTGACCGCTTTTGATCGCGTTCTTCAACGTGCTGGTGACAGCTTCCTGGCCAACTACGGTATCGAAGGTGGCTGGGCGGTACTTTCTGGCGCTTACGATGAACTGATCCATGCTGATGGCGAAGATAACGGGCCGATCGGAACGCTGAAGTGTTGTGGAGAACTGTTGGGAAATGAGCCGTGAGAGAAGGAAGAGCTGTAACACGAACGCACAGCGCGATCCTTAATTTCATGCGCTTCCCCATGATCCCGATCTCCATTTTGGACCTTGCCCCGATCGCGCAAGGATCTTCTGCTTCACAGGCTTTCCGGAATTCCGTGGAACTTGCACAACGCGCCGAGGAACTGGGCTATCTAAGGTTCTGGCTGGCCGAGCACCATGGCATGCCGGGTATTGCCAGTGCCGCCACTGCCGTGGTGATCGGCCATGTGGCAGGCGCGACCAGGAAGATCCGCGTAGGATCTGGCGGTGTAATGTTGCCCAACCATGCGCCGCTGGTGATCGCGGAACAGTTCGGCACACTGGAAGCGATGTATCCGGGAAGGATCGACCTTGGACTTGGCAGGGCACCGGGTACCGATCAAGTAACAGCGCGAGCCTTGCGCCGCGATCTGAACCAAAGCGTGGATCGATTTCCGCAGGATATTCAGGAATTGCAACACTACTTCCGGCCAGCTTCCCCGGGCCAGCAAATACGTGCGATCCCCGGTGAAGGAGCGCAAGTGCCCATCTGGTTGCTGGGTTCCAGTCTGTACAGTGCGCAGCTTGCTGGCATGCTGGGGCTTCCGTACGCCTTTGCTTCACACTTCGCGCCCGATCACATGGAACAGGCGATCGCCATTTATCGTGATCGTTTCACGCCGGGCGATCAATTAAGCGATCCATATGTGATGCTCACGGTGAATGCTTCCGTGGCCGAGACGGACGGCGAGGCACGCCGCCAATTCACATCGATGCAGGTGCAATTCGTGAACCTGTTGCGCGGCATGCCTGGGCAGATCCAGCCACCGATCGATGATATCGAAAACTATTGGAAGCCGGAGGAAAAGGCATGGGTGCAGCGCGCGCTTGCAAGATCATTCGTGGGATCGCCGATCTCCGTTGAGAACGCATTGCGTCAATTCATTTCAGCCTACGAACCTGATGAATTGATGATCGCCGGTCATTTCCATGATCCAAAGGCCCGTTTGCGGTCGTACGAGTTGTTGGCGGGGATAAGGGATAAGCTGGTTTGAGATCCCATGAGTCTTGAGCCATGAGTCTTGGCTCGATCAACTCCTCAACTGCCTCAAAGGTCAAAACCGTTCTCAACCTCCAACCTCCAACAACCTCAACTTCCAAACTTTTCCCTACCTTTGCCGCCCATTTAACCGAAAGGACAATATGACCAACCGGTACGAGACCGTCTTCATCTTAACTCCCGTTTTGTCTGAGGATCAGGCAAAGGAGGCGGTAAACAAATTCAAAGACCTGATCAAAGCAGGCAATGGCAAGATCCGCCATGAAGAGGACTGGGGGATGCGCAAGCTCGCGTATCCGATCCAGAAGAAGTCCACGGGCTTCTACCACCTGATCGAGTTCGAAGCGGACGCAGCGTTCGTGGCAAAGCTCGAGACCGAATACCGCCGCGATGAACGGATCATCCGTTTCCTCACCGTGGTGATGGACAAGCATCATATCTCTTTCGCCGAGAAGCGCCGCGATCGCAAGCCGGCCGCCGCGAAGAAGACGATCGAACCAACCAACGTGAACGCGTAAAGCCATGTCAGCAGATAACAGCGAGATCCGCTATCTCACGCCGATCGCGATCGAGACCAAGAAGGAGAAGTACTGCCGCTTCAAGAAGATGGGCATTACTTACATCGATTACAAGGACGGTGATTTTCTGCTGCGTTTCGTGAACGAGCAGGGCAAGA
This sequence comes from Bacteroidota bacterium, assembly GCA_023430945.1. Lineage (GTDB taxonomy): Bacteria > Bacteroidota > Bacteroidia > Flavobacteriales_F > PHOS-HE28 > PHOS-HE28. The sequence goes on along the minus strand of JAEYYE010000239.1, from coordinate 6,168 downwards.
TCCTTCCGCGCCGCCTCACCGGCACCAGCCTGAAGTACCAGCGCAAGGTCGGCCAGGCGATCAAGCGCAGCCGCCACCTGGCACTGATGCCGTACGTGGCCGATATGCTGAAGTAAACCACTGACACCACTACGACAATGGAAGTGATCCTGAAACAAGACGTGGAGCATCTTGGCTATGCCAATGATGTGGTGAAGGTGCGCGATGGATTCGCACGGAATTTCCTGTTGCCCCGCGGTTTCGCGGTGGTGGCCACCCCGAGCGAGAAGAAGCAGCTGGCCGAGACCATGAAGCAGCGTGCCCACAAGGAAGCGAAGATCAAGGAAAAGGCTGAATCCGTGGCCAATGGCCTGGCGGATAAGACCTTGAAGATCGGCGCCAAGGTGGGTGAGAAGGGCAAGATCTTCGGCAGTGTGAACACGATCCAGATCGCCGATGCGATCCGTGCCCTCGGCTTCGAGGTGGATCGCAAGAACATCAAGATCAAGGGTGAAGCGATCAAGAGCATCGGCAAGTACGAGGCCGAGGTCGTTTTCCACCGCGACGTGGTCCGTTCCATTCCTTTCGAGGTGGTGGAAGAGTGATCGATGATCTCCATGAACAGGAAAAGCGGGCTTCGGTCCGCTTTTCTGCTTTCGATCGGTCCTTCGATCGGATCGATCTTTCCACACAACCTTACCTTTGCTGCAATCAAAATATAATGAGCCAGATCTTCGACCTTGATATGATCAAAACGGTGTACAGCCGTTTGCCGGAACGCGTGAACGCCGCAAGGAAATTGGTCGGCAAACCGCTTACCCTTACAGAGAAGATCCTTTACTCCCATCTTTGGAACGAGACCACGAACGAGCCGTTCGTTCGCGGGGGCAGCTATGTCGATTTCGCTCCCGATCGGGTGGCGATGCAGGATGCGACTGCTCAGATGGCCCTTCTGCAATTCAGCACCACCGGCCGCGATCGCGTTGCGGTGCCGAGCACGGTGCATTGCGATCACCTCATCCAGGCCCGCGTGGGTGCCAGCGCCGATCTGCAGGAAGCGATGCTGAAGAGCAACGAAGTGTTCACGTTCCTGGAGAGCATCAGCAATAAATACGGGATCGGTTTCTGGAAACCCGGCGCAGGGATCATCCACCAGGTGGTGCTGGAGCAATATGCTTTCCCCGGTGGATTGATGATCGGTACGGACAGCCATACGGTGAACGCAGGCGGCCTGGGCATGATCGCGATCGGTGTGGGCGGGGCCGATGCCTGTGATGTGATGAGCGGGCTCGCGTGGGAATTGAAATGGCCGAAGATCATCGGGGTGAAGCTTACCGGGAAGCTAAACGGTTGGGCCTCACCGAAGGATGTGATCCTCAAGGTGGCTGGCATTCTTACCGTAAAAGGTGGAACCGGCGCGATCATCGAATACTTCGGGCCAGGCGCTGAAAGCCTGAGTTGCACCGGAAAGGGTACGATCTGCAACATGGGCGCGGAAGTTGGCGCTACGACCAGCACATTCGGTTACGACGACAGCATGCGCCGCTACCTGAATGGTACCGGCCGCGAAGTGGTCGCCGTGATGGCCGATGCCATCGCCGAGCACCTTCAGGGCGACAAGGAAGTGTATGCCGATCCAGGCAAGTACTTCGATCAGGTGATAGAGATCGATCTGAGCACTCTGGAGCCGCACGTGAACGGACCTTTCACACCGGACCTGGCCTGGCCGATCAGCCGGTTCGCTGCGGCAGTGAAGGAAAATGAGTGGCCGGCGAAGCTTGAAGTGGGCTTGATCGGAAGTTGCACCAACAGCAGCTACGAAGATCTTACCCGGAGTGCGAGCGTCGCAAAACAGGCTGCGACGAAAAAGTTGAAGGTGAAGAGCGAGTTCACCATCACACCAGGGAGTGAACAAGTAAGGTTTACAGCTGAACGGGATGGGATCCTCCAGACCTTCGATCAAATGGGTGGGGTGGTGCTGGCGAACGCTTGCGGGCCATGCATTGGCCAGTGGGCCCGGCACACCGATGATCCGAATCGGAAGAACTCGATCATCACAAGCTTCAACCGGAATTTTGCCAAGCGTAATGATGGCAATCCGAATACGCACGCATTCGTAGCCAGTCCTGAGATCGTAACTGCTTTTGCGATCGCTGGCGACCTCACCTTCAATCCGCTTACGGACAAGTTGAAGAATGAGGATGGCGAGGAAGTGATGCTCGATGAACCGGTCGGTGTGGAACTGCCACCGATGGGGTTTGATGTGAAGGATGCCGGTTACAAGGCTCCTGCCGCCGATGGACGGAATGTGCAGGTGGTGGTAAAGCCGGAAAGCGAACGGCTGCAACTACTCGAACCCTTCCCAGCGTGGGATGGGATGAATATCACCGATGCAGTGGTGTTGATCAAGGCAAAGGGGAAATGCACCACCGATCACATCAGTATGGCCGGTCCTTGGTTGCGTTATCGTGGGCACCTGGACAACATCAGTAACAATACGCTCATCGGTGCGGTCAACTTCTTCAATGGGGAAACAGACAAGGTGAAGAACCAGCTGACGGGCGAATATGGTGCGGTGCCCGCTACACAACGCTCATACAAGGCCGCGCGAGTGAAGAGCATCATTGTTGGTGACCACAATTACGGTGAGGGCAGCAGCCGTGAACATGCCGCCATGCAGCCACGCCACCTGGGTGTTGCGGCCGTCCTTGTAAAGAGCTTCGCGCGGATCCACGAGACGAACTTGAAGAAACAGGGGATGCTCGCGCTGACCTTCCGAAAGGAAAGCGATTACGAACTGATCCAGGAGAACGATCGGATCGATGTGATCGACCTGGTGGATTTCGCACCGGGAAGGCCCCTTACGATGGTATTGAAGCATACCGACGGCAGCCGCGATACGATCATGTGCGAGCATACCTACAACCACCAGCAGGTGGAATGGTTCAAGGCCGGGGGTGCCCTCAACCTGATCCGCGCTCAACAAAAGGTATAGAAAGGTTTCCACGGAAATGGAAGGGGTGTCGCAGGATCACCCCTTCTTTTTTTACTTGCATTCAAGCTGAATGGAGTGTTATTCACTTGATGATCAGCTGGTAGTGTTCGGGTGTGTGCGTTGGATCCGTCGTGCTCCGGCATCAATGGTCTGGTATTGGTGAGAAGCACGGGCGGTAAAAAAGAAAAATCCATTGAACCAATGAACATCCTGAAAACAATAATGATCGGTACTGCTATTTGTGGTGCCAGCTATCTATCTGCACAGACAACGCAGTTGTCGTTGGGTGCAGACGTTGGCGTTCCGTTCGGTGATATGTCCGATGATGGCGCCAGCTTGATCCTTGGGCCTACGCTGGGACTGGAATTTCCGGTCGGCCGCGTAGGGATCACCGTGCAGGGCGGTTATTCACTTGTATTCATGAAGGATGATGCCCGTTACACAGGGTGGAACATGATCCCGGCCCATCTCGGGTTGAAATACTACTTCACTGAACCCCAGCTCGGCTGGTACGCTCATCTGCAAGGTGGTCTCCACAGCATGATCCGCGAATTCGGTGAGGTGCAGTACCAGGTGGTGGCCGGAGCCGATACGGTTGGCGGTGTGGATCCGGTGACTGAGACCGTTACGCTGCCAACCGTTGGTATCACATCAACTTTGTTCAGCTATGCACTTGGTTTGGGTTACCAATCCGAACGGCTTGATGTAGGTGTACGTTTCCAAGGTATCGGTGCCGATGATGAGGACGGGCTACAGGTGCAGATCCCAGGTGCGGGTAATGAGTACTTCACCTATCCGACCTCTTCAGCGTACAGTTACGTTGGGATCCGTATCGCGTACTTGTTCAACCTGGGTGGCGATCGCGCAGGCGAATAAGTTCGATCATAGCAACTCGTGAAAAACGGCCGGATCGTATGATCCGGCCATTTTCATTTTGTTGGAACATTCTTACAATGTGGCCATTACACATCAGCCGCTTGGTGCGTTCTCATGTAAACAAAAGGAAGAAATTATTTCCGATCAGAGCCGATGGTTATTTCAACCCGCATGGTCGTTGAGCCCGGTCAGGTTGTGGTTCAACATCCAGGGGATCCCGAACCGATCGATGACCATCCCGAATCGCGCCTTCCAGAAAGTCGCTTCCAACGGCATCGTCACCTTGCCACCATCCGCGAATGCATTGAAGATCCGCGTCTGTTGATCGGCATTCTTTAGATCGAGGCTTAGAGTGATGTTGCCGGCTTTCACATCATCGCCGGGCATGGCATCGGATGCCATGAAGTACATACCGCCACTGCGGAACTGCGCATGCAACACGCGGTCTTTTAGCACTTCGGGGATCTCACCCGGCGCATCCCCGAACCGCTGGATGATCCGGAACTCGCCCCCAAGGTGTTTGGCGTAGAAGCGCAAGGCTTCTTCGCAGGTTGCGTCGAAAGTGAGATAGGGGGTGAGTTGCATAATTTGAAAATACTTCAGATGCAGATCAACTCGTCAATGAGATCGGTGGGGACGGGGAGTTCGTGGTAGGTGAGCTTTGGCACGGGGTGAAGCGTGTTTTACGATGTCACCGTAACACCATAAGCACTCAACGCTCTATCAGAGGTCAACAGGAACAACTCGTCCTGTTTCGCTTGAGCAATGATCAGCCGGTCGAATGGATCACGGTGATGGAGTGGAAGCGCGTGAAGTGTCGTCAGATGTTCTTGGGTGATCGGAATGATCGCTGAAACGAAGTCTGCGGTCTTTTCCCAAAGTTCATCGATGATGATCCCCAGTTGTAACCTTCCCAAAGAGGATTTTATCGTGATCTCCCAAAGCGATGCAATGCTGACCAGAACGATCTTCTTGGGATCCTCCATGATCACTCGCGCCTTGGCCGGAAGTTTCGGGTCAGGGTCCAACGCCCAAAGAAGCATGTGAGTATCCAGAAGGACTTTCATTCCATGTAGTCCTTCATGTCATCCAGCGGCGCATCGAAGTCATCGCTGATCTTGATCTTGCCTTTCAGAAGGCCCAGCTTTCGTTTAGGCAGTTGCCGCTCTTGTTTGGGTGTGCGATCCTTCATCAGGCGGTCGATCAATTCGAGCACCTGTTTTCGAACGTCCTCTGGAAGAGAATTGATCTTGAGGAAGAGATCAGCGTTGGACATGCAACGAATTTACAACTTCTCAAACTCGCGTGCGCGGATCACAGCCTGTCGTAATAGTTCAACTTCAACAAATCCATTCAAGGTGATCATTGTTCGGCCATCCCGTTTGCCGATCAATTGATAAGTTCCAGCAGAAACCTCGTTGATCTCGAATGTCCAGTGGGGAAGATCAGTAAATCTTCCTGGTCGATTGCCAACGAAACGAGCTCGTTCGAAACGATCATCTACGAATAGAGACCCCACAAACCTCACCTCCAACTCCCGCACCCCCGCCAGGCTCACCACATGCTCCCCCCCAAGCCGCCAGGTCTTCACCACATACTCCTGCGCAGCATCGGCCACAAAGGCCTCGTGCGCGATGCGCATGGTGTTGCAGTTATCATGCACCTCCAGCACCCGCAGATCGTCCATGATGCCCACGCCGCTTGCCTTGAGCACGGCCTCCTTGCGCGTCCAAAGCTCCAGGAAGCGGCGTTTGCGGTCCTCGCTGGCGTTGATCCATTCCACCTCGCGGCGGGTGAAGTAGTGATCTGCCACAGCATCATGGTCCACCGTACGTGTGACCGTTTCCAGATCGGCGCCGATCTCCTCATCCAGTGCAAAGGCGATCAGCACCGCATCCTTGGTATCGCTTAAGTTGAAGTGGATCGATCGGTCAGGTAGAAAGGGTTTTCCGTGTTTTCCGCGTCCGGTCCTGATCTCGATCGGATCGATGCCGGTGTAGCGGGAGAGGAGCATCCGCAACATGCCGTGCCCGATGATATAGCGTTCCCGATCGATCGGAAAACGAAAGCGATCGGCGCGTTGCTGTTCCTCTTCGTCCAGCAGAGCCTGGTACCTGGGGATCCGCCCGCGCATCTCCTCCAGCCGCGCGAACCAGATCTGCGCCTGCCCGGGAGCAAGGGGAGAAGGTTCGGCCACGAGTCGCGCCTCTTCAGGAGGTGGGCAGTGGACGGTGAGGGAGCGGGACATTTGAGGCCTAATGATTCCTGGCCTGCCTTAGCCAAAAGAGCCAAGCCGCCAGTTGCACAAAGAAAAATGC